>DASVGV010000084.1:0-16235 GCA_036379355.1 Mycobacteriales bacterium
GTCCTGCGCGTACTCGAGGAGGAGGCCGGCCGGCTGGATGTCGACCCAGGCACGGTGGCGCTCGCGCAGGCCGGGATCCGGCACAGCTGCGACGCGACGCTGGTGGGCATGGTGAAGCAGTACGACGCCGGGCGGCGCGACCTCCAGGAGCGGCTGGCGACCGAGCACGCCAAGCTCACCCACCTCGCGCTGCACGACCCGCTCACCGGCTTGGCGAACCGCGCGCTGTTGATCGACCGGCTCGATCAGGCGCTGTGCCGCGCCGGCCGCCGGCCCGGCGGCATCGCGCTGCTGTACCTCGACCTCAACGGCTTCAAGCAGATCAACGACCGGTACGGGCACCAGGCCGGGGACCGCGTGCTCATCGAGGTCGGCCAGCGTCTCGCCGCGCAGGTCCGCACCTGCGACACCGTCGCCCGCATCGGCGGCGACGAGTTCGTCATCTGCTGCGACCAGCTCTGCGACGGCCCCGGTGAGCTGGCGGCCATCGTCGACCGGGTACGCACCGCGGTCGCCGCACCGCTGCCGGACTTCCCCGGCGAGTGCGTCACGGCAAGCATCGGAACGGTCCTCGCGGCTCCCGAGTCGGACACCGACGCGATGCTCCGCGCCGCCGACGAGGCCATGTACGGGGCGAAGCGCGGGCGCACGGGAGACACGCTCAGCGTGCTGCCTCCGGTACATTCATCCTCTACTGCCCCAGCAGGAGCACCCTCTACTGACCATCAGTAGCCACTGCGCTGCAGGCGGTGTCGTCGACATCCGACCGAGGCCTGGAGCCGCATGACGCACTTCCTGACCACGTACGTCGCCGACAACGGCTACCTCGCCGTGTTCGCGCTCATGGTGCTGGAGTCGATGTTCGTACCGATCCCCAGCGAAGTGATCATGCTCTTCGGGGGGGCCCTGGCCGGCGGACTGCTCGCGCAGCCGGGCGAGGCGCACGTCACGTTGGTCGGCGTCGCGTTGCTCGGCGCCCTGGGCAACGTGGTCGGCTCCCTGATCGGGTACGCCATCGGCCGGTACGGAGGCGGCGCGCTGGTCGAGCACCGGTGGGTCTCCTGGCTGATCCGCCCGCACCACGTCGAACAGGCGAACGCCTTCTTCGACCGGCACGGCTCGGCGGCGGTGTTCCTCGGCCGGTTGCTGCCGGTCGTCCGGACGTTCGTGAGCCTGCCGGCCGGACTGGCCCGGATGCCGCTCGGCCGGTTCACGGTGTTCACCGCCCTGGGCTGCCTGCCGTGGACGTTCGCCCTGGCCGCCATCGGGGACGCGGTTGCCGCCAACTGGGACACCGTCGCGCACGGCTTCACCCTGTTCACCGTCGTGCTGGCCGTACTTCTGCTGATCGCTCTCGTCGTCTGGTGGCGGCGCAACGCCGGTACGGACGACCCCACCGACCGCGAACTGGCGGAGGAGCCGAGAGTCCGCCCGTGAACTACGGCCTGTTCCGGGACATCAACAACCTGTCGGGGAACGGCGCTTGGGACGCCGTCATGAAGTTCTCCGCCCAGTACCTGATCTTTCTGGCGGCCGCGGTGGTCGCCCTGCTGTGTCTCGACCGGCTGCGCCGCAGGCGTCTGACACCGATCGTGGCCACGGCAGCGGGACTCGCCCTCACCTACCTGCTGGGCCGCCTCGGCGGGGCGCTGTACTCCGAGCGCCGCCCGTTCCAGGCCCACTCCGTGCACCAACTGATCACGCACGCCTCGGGGCAGTCGTTCCCGAGCGACCATGCCACCGCGGCGTTCGGCCTCGCGCTCGTCGCCTTCGCGTTCCTGTCGCGACCGTGGGGGGTTGTGCTGTTCCTGCTCGCGCTGCTCATCGGGTTCGCCCGCGTCTACGTCGGCGTGCACTACCCGGGCGACATCGGCGGCGGACTGCTCGCGGCGGTCGTCGGCGTCGGCATCGTGGCCCTGGCCGGCCACCGTACGGCGGGTCGGCGCCGGCTGCCCTGACGCTGCAGGTCAGGCAGGCACGAACCGCAGCGCCGTCCCGGGCCGGGACTGCACGACGGAGGCCAGGTCGGCAGGGTGCACGACGCCGACGATCGGATAGCCGCCGGTCACCGGGTGGTCCGCGGAGAAGACGACCGGCCGTCCGCTCGGCGGCAGCTGGACCGCGCCCCGCACGATCCCGACCGGCGGGACGGTCCGGTCGACCCCGAGTGAGGGACCGTCCAGCCGTACGGCCACCCGGCTGCTGTCGGCGGAGACGGTCCAGATGGTGTCCGTGATCGGTGGTAGGTCGCTCGGCCACGGGGTGGGCAGCAGCCGGATCGTTGCGGCGCGCGGGGTGGTCGCGGGGGCCGGACCCTCGCCGGGCCCCGGGTCGTCGCCGATCGCGATCACGTCGCCGTCGGCGACGGGGTCGGGCCCGAGGGTGGCGAGCTCGTCACGGCTGCGGCTGCCCAGGACCGGGGGCACGTCCACACCGCCGCGGACCGCGACGTACGCGATCAGGTCCCGGCAGGCCACGGCCAGGCGCTCGCCGCGGCGCAGGTGGCTGACCTCCGCGCCGGTCCCACCGGCGACGGCCACCGTCGCGGCCGTGACCGCCTCCAGGACGAGGCCGCCGAGCAGGACCTCCAGGCACGCGGCGCCGCGCCGGTTGCCGACCAGCGCGTTGGCGCGCCGGAGCAGCAGCGGGTCCACCGCGCCGGACGGGCTGACGCCCAGGGCGGCGAGACCGGGGCGGCCGAGGTCCTGGACGAGGGTGCGCGGGCCCGCCGACACGACCCGCAGGCTCATGCCGGCTCGAACCGGAGGGCGACGCCGGGGCGCAGCACGGCAGGCGGCCGGCGGGCGAGGTCCCACAGCACGGCGGTGGTGGTCCCGAGCAGGTGCCAGCCTCCCGGGCTGCTTGCCGGGTAGATCCCCGTCCACCCGCCGGCGAGCGCGACCGACCCGGCCGGCACCCGGGGTCGCGGTTCGGCTCGTCGGCCCACCGCCGCCAGCGCCGGATCGAGCCCGCCCAGGTAGGCGAAGCCAGGGGCGAACCCCATGAACGCGACGCGGTACGTCGCCGCGCTGTGTCGCCGTATCACCTCGCGGCGGTCCAGCCCGGTCAGGCGCGAGACCTCGTCGAGGTCGGCGCCGTCGTACCGCACGGGCACGGTGACCGGCTCGGCGGCCGGGGGCCGGTCCGGCGGCTCCAGCGACTCCACGAGCCGGGCGATGGACGGCACCAGCTCCGGCCGGGCGCACACGACGACGAGGTCCTGCGCGCCCGGGACGGCGTCGACGACGCCCGTGACGGACCGTGCCGCCTCGGCGACCAGGCACGGGTCGCGCGGGGTGACGACGAACGCCCGGTCGCCGTACGGCTTCACGCGAACGCCGAGACCGACACGCCGCGGGACTCCAGCGCTGCCCGCACGTCGCGGGCGAGGCGCACGGCTCCGGGGGAGTCGCCGTGTACGCAGACCGACCGGAACGCGCGGCGGACCACCGTGCCGTCGCGGGCCGTGACCTGACCCTGCGCGGCGGCCACGGCCTGGGCGACCGCAGCGTCGTGGCCCAGCAGTGCGCCCTCCTCGCCACGCGGGACCAGCGTCCCGTCGCGGCGGTAGCCCCGGTCGGCGAACGCCTCCGGCACCGCCCCGTCCAGGTGGCTGTGCAGCACCGGCAGTCCCAGCTGGCGCGCGGCGGCCGCGACCGCCCGGCCCTGAGCGGGATGCGACAGGCAGCCCCAGTACAGCGCCCCGTGCGGCTTCACGTACCGCACCGCCGTCCCCTCGACGCGGCACAGGGCGTCGAGCGCGCCGGCCTGGTAGATGACCTCGGCTTCGAGCTCGTCGGGGTCGACGTCGAGGAACCGCCGCCCGAACCCCGCGAGGTCGCGGTACGAGACCTGCGCGCCGACCGTGACGCCGCGTTCGGCGGCCGCCGCGACGACGCGCCGCAGTCCGCGCGGGTCGCCCGCGTGGAACCCGCACGCGACGTTGGCGCTGGTCACCACGTCGAGCAGTGCGACGTCGTCGGTGAGGGTCCACACGCCGAACCCCTCGCCGAGGTCGGCGTTGAGATCCACCGGTTGATCCTCTCAGCGCCGGAGCCGGTCAGCCCAGGAAGGACGTGACGGCCGGCACGAACGCGGCCTCGTCCTGGAACAGGAACGCGTGTGCGGCCTGGTCGTACAGCTGGAGCCGCGCTCCGGGGATCGTGTGCGCGAGCGTTGTCGAGTTCGCCGGCGGCACGAGCTGGTCGTCGGTGCCGTCCGCCACGAACGTCGGCGCACGGATGGTGCCGATCCGCTGCCCGGCAGGTTCCTGCCCGGTCGCCCACGACGCGAGCGCCTGCCCCTGTTGGGCGAGCACGGCGGGCGTGGGCGTGGAGAAGTCCGGATAGGTGGCGATCGCGGCGACATAGCTGTGCTCCGCGTCGGTCGCGCCCGGCGGGAACAACAGTGACAGCAGTGCCGCCGGGTCGGTGGCGACCGACGCGAGCTTGGCCGTCACCGCCGCCGACGGCAGGGTGGCGTGCCCGTTGCCCGGCAGCGTGGCGGCCAGCACCAGGTGCCCGACCAGATCGGGGTGCGTGACCGTCAGTGCCTGGGCGATCATGCCGCCCATCGACCAGCCCAGCACGTCGACGTGCGTCAGGTGCAGCGCGCGGACGAAGGCGGCGGTCTGCTCGGCCATGGCGGTGATGGTGAGCGGGCCCGGCAGCGGGCTGGTCCGCCCGACGCCGGCGTTGTCGAAGGTGATCACCCGGTGGGTGGCCGCCAGCGCGTCGACGAATGTCGGGTCCCAGGCGTCCATCGTGCCGCCGAACCCCATGATCAGCAGCAGGGGTGGGCCGGTGCCCGTCTCGCGGTAGGAGACCGCGCCGTCCGTCGTGCTGACCGTCCGGACCGGGACGCCGGTGATGGAGCCCTGCGTCGGAGGCACGCTCGGATGAGCGCTCCCGCCCGTCGCCGGGGCAGTCGCCTGGCCGCCGCCGCCGCAGCCGGCGAGCACCGCGACCGCGGCCACGGCCGCGCAGAGCAGGGCCGGCCGTCGTCGCACCACGCCAGGCTAGGCCACCGCCGGACGAGTGATATTCTTTCTCAACAGAGAGAAGTTCTCGACAGAGTGACGCCCCCGAAACCCGTGGAGGGAACGTGCCCGAGTTCGACATTCCGATGCCTGAACCCACCGAACTCGACGAGACGCGCAACCAGGAGCTCATGCACCTGGCCAAGGACGCGGTGCTGCGCGGCAAGCCCAAGGGTGACGAGAAGTGCCAGAACTGCCTCTACTACCTCGACACCAGCGAGGACATCTCGTACTGCTGGCACCCCAAGCTCCGCGTGCTGGTCGGCGCGGAGTGGTGGTGTCAGTGGTGGGAGGAGATCCCCGAATGACACCGGCTGACGTGCGGTCGACACCGCAGCGGCGGGCCGTGCTGGAGGTGATCGAGCGCGCGACCGACCATCCGACGGCCGCCGAAGTGATCGCGCGCGTGAACGACCTCCTGCCCGGCGTGGGAGCCGCCACCGTCTACCGCACCCTGGGGTGGCTCGTGTCCACCGGCCAGGTCGCCGAGCTGCGCCTCGGTGGGACCGCGACCCGCTACGACCGGAACATCGACCATCACGAGCACCTCGTCTGCGATCGCTGCGGCGGCGTCGAGGACGTCGTGCTCGGCCTCGACCCCCCGCAGTTCCTCGCATCCCTCCCGACGCGCGGCGACTTCACCGTCACCGGCTACGACCTGCGCGTGCACGGCGTCTGCCACCGCTGCGACGTCCCTGGACCCACCACCGATTTCGACCCGAAGGAGCACCGATGACAGACCTCAAAGGCAGCAAGACCCATGCGAACCTGAAGGAGGCGTTCGCCGGCGAGAGCATGGCCAACCGGCGCTACCTGTTCTTCGCCCGCAAGGCCGAGATCGACAAGCAGGCCGACGTGGCCGAGCTGTTCCGGGACACGGCCGAGGCCGAGACCGGACACGCGTTCGGGCACATCGAGTTCCTCGTGGGCGCGGGTGACCCGGCGACCGACGAGCCGATCGGCACGACCGAGGAGAACCTTGCCTCGGCGGTGGCCGGCGAGACCTACGAGTTCACCGCGATGTACCCGGGCTTCGCCAAGACGGCCCGCGACGAGGGCTTCGACGAGATCGCCGACTGGTTCGGCACGCTGGCGCGGGCCGAGCGGACCCACGCCGGCCGGTACGAGAAGGCGCTGGAGAAGCTGCGCGCCGGTTCGTGAGGCGGCAGGCATGCAGGTGAAGGGAGCGGACATGGCACGACTGTCGGTCGACGAGCTGATCCTCGACCCACCCGCGTACGGGCAGGTGCGGGCCGAGCGCCGCGCCGAGGCGATGGCCTGGCGGCAGGCCAGACGCGTTCGGCTGGGCGACCTGGTGCTGCTGGAGTTCGAAAGCGCGGAGACGCTGGCGTACCAGGCCCAGGAGATGCTCTACGTCGAGCGGGTCACCGACCCGGACCTCGCGGCGGCCGAGATCGCGGTCTACGAGCGGCTGCTGCCGCAGCCCCGCCTGGCGACCGCGACGATGATGCTCGAGCTCGCCGACGACACGCAGGTCCGCGCCGAGCTCGGCCGGCTCGACGGGCTGCACAACGCCGTCCGCCTCGAGGTCGGCGGCACCCGGGTGCCCGCTCGCGACATCCCGCCGCCCGACGAAGGGCCGGCGGGGCACACGGTGACCGTGCACTTCCTCGGCTTCGACCTGCCGGCCGACGCCGGCGAGCTGTTCGGCGAGGCGGACGCCGCCCGGCTCGTCCTCGACCATCCGGCGTACCAGGCCGACGCCGTGCTCGGCGCCGACCTGCTGCGGCTGCTGGCGCACGACTGCACCGCGGCCGCCCTGGGGGCCGGCTGACCGGGTTCGACTCCCGCCAGCGGGTAGGAGCCGGGAGAGATCCACGATGCGCGGCCGAACCGGCCGCCCGAGACAAGGGAGCGACTGCATGAGCACAGGATTCGACGCCGTGGGCCAGGGCGTGACCGTCACCCTCGCACCCGACGCCGACGGTGCCTTCGCGATCACCCTCGAGCGAGGGCAGGCCAAGGTCCGCAGCCAGGAGGGACCGGCACTGCTCGACGACCCCGCCGCCCTCGGCAAGGTCATCGACGGGATGCTCGCCGACCTGATGGCGGCCGAGCACGAGACGCGCTGAGGCGGTGAGCGGACCGGGCGGCGGCCTCGGGGAGTCGTGAGCTCGGTCCTGCTCACCGGTGCCGCGGGCTTCATCGGCAGCCACGTCGCGGACGCCCTCGTCGTCGCGGGGCACGACGTGGTCGGTGTCGACGCCCTGCTCCCGTCGGTGCACCACGGCGAGACACCGGACCTGCCCGTACCGCTGACGGTCGCGGACGTGCGTGACGCGGACGCCCTGGACCGAGCCCTCGTCGGGGTCGACGTGGTGGTCCACCAGGCCGCGATGGTCGGGCTGGGCGTGGGGATGGGCGACGCCCCGGACTACGCGGGCTGCAACGACCTCGGGACCGCGGTGCTGCTCGCCGCGATGGCCCGCGCCGCCGTCGGCCGCCTGGTCCTGGCCGGATCCATGGTCTGCTACGGCGAGGGCCGGTACGACTGCGACGAGCACGGGCGAGTCACGCCGGCACCCAGAACGCGTAAAGCACTGGAGGCAGGGCAGTTCGAGCCGCCGTGTCCCGCCTGCGGGCGTCCGCTCGCCCCGGGCCTCGTGACGGAGGAAGCCCCCCTCGATCCGCGCAACGTCTACGCCGCGACCAAGGTGGCCCAAGAGCACCTCGCGTCGGCGTGGGCGCGAGCGACCGGCGGTTCCGCGCTGGTGCTGCGCTACCACAACGTGTACGGCCCACGGATGCCGAAGGACACCCCGTACGCGGGAGTCGCGTCGCTCTTCCGGTCGGCCCTCGCGCGGGGGGAGTCCCCCCGCGTCTTCGAGGACGGCGGGCAGCGTCGTGACTTCGTCCATGTGCGCGATGTCGCCGCGGCGAACCTCCGGGCGATCGAGCTGGCCGACCCGCCGGCCTTCCGCGCGTACAACATCGGGAGCGGTACGCCGCACACGGTCGGCGACATGGCCGCGGTGCTCGCAGCAGCCGTCGATGGTCCGCAGCCGGCGGTCACCGGGGAGTTCCGCCTCGGCGACGTCCGCCACGTGACCGCTTCGTCCGCCCGAGCCATGGCCGAGCTCGGCTACGCGCCGACGACCACGTTCGAGGACGGGATGGCCGCCTTCGCGTCGGACCCCTTGCGCGGCGATCGGTAGCGCCGCCAGAGCGTGACGAGGGCGACGATCAGAACCGCGACGCCATAGGAGATCTCACCGTCGCGCGTCGGATCGTGGTCGATCCGGTTGGCGAAGTAGAGGGGGTACGCCGCGACCGCGACCGCGATCCACTCCGGCCGGGCAGCGCACACCGCAAGGGCGGCGAGCGACGCGAGGTACCAGGGCTGCGCGGGCGTCGTCAGCAGGAACAGCGCCGCGTACAACGCGAGGCAGCCGGTCAGCGGATCGGGTCGGCGCCAGAGAACCACGCCGACGGTCGCGAGCATGCCGAGCGCTACGAGGGCGGTGGCCGGCGTGCCGGTGACGTGCACGATTCCGAGCAGCAGGTAGCGGGTCCCCGCGTCGTAGTGCTCCTCCTGAAGGTAGCCGGGCAGGTAGCCGAGCACCTTCGTCCCGACGGCAACGACGTGCGGCAGGTAGGACACGACGCAGATGCCCACGAAGGTGGCGATCTGCTGCGCTGTCTGCCTCGGCCGGCGCAGGTCGAGGAATGCGAACAACAGCAGCCCGGGGTAGAGCTTCACCATCGCGGCGAGGGCGACCAGCACGACCGCCCAGACCGCATGCCCGCGGCGCGACACCAGGATCGCCAGCAACGAGAGCACGATCGCGAGCCCGTCGACGTGCGCGTCGGCGACCAGGGCGAGCGCCGGGAACGGTGCCAGCACCCACCACGCCGACAGGCGTACGTCGCGGCCGTAGGACCGCAACAACGCCAGCATCGACGCAAGGAGTGCGAGCACGACCAGCAGCCCGCCGAGCTGGTAGCCGCGATCCTCGAGGTGCGCGAGCCCGACGACGTGCTCGCCGAGGAAGAAGACCTCCGCGACAGGCGGGTAGATGGTGTGGTCGTTCGGCCGGTTGATCCTCGTGCAGCCGGGCTGGTAACCGAGCCGCCGGCAGCCGGGGTCGTCGGGGTACAGCCACGGTGTGCGGAGCGGGATCAGCTGGGGCGCAAGGGGTGCGTGGGCATACGGATCGATGCCGTGCGCCTGGACCTGGCCGTCGAGGGCGTAGCGGTACAGGTCGTCCGACAAGGGGGCCCGCGGGGTGGCGGCGAGGAGGGGCAGCAGGACGCTCGCGGTCACGATCACCGCGATGGCCGGGCGCCGGGGCATCCGCCGGATCGCCGCGGCGGCAAGCGCGCCAACCGCGGCGAGCAGCACGATCTTGATCTGGAGCGAGTGCCCCCAGTGGAACAGGATGAGGTGCCGCGGGGTGGCCGCCATGGCGGCGGCCGTCGCCGTTGCCGCCAGCAGCGCCACCGCCGACCACCGCTTCGCGCTCAGGGCGTGATCTCTTCGAGCGTGGCGTCGGTGCGCGTCGAGCCGGCGACGATGACCTGCCCGGTCGCAGGGACGACCGTCAGGCTGTTGGGCTGCTGGACGGTGGGGTACGTCGCGATCGGCGTCGGCGCGCTGCCGGGCTCACCGATGGCGTACTCGTGCAGCAGGTTGTCGCCGGTGGACGTGACCCACAGCCGGCCGCGGGCCTCGTCCACGGCCAGGCCGTACGGCTGGTGCGGCACGTCCACGGACGCGAGCACCTTCGGCTTCCTGGAGACGCGGACGACGTAGACCTTGCCGCCGGTCGTGTCGGCCACCGCGACCGTCCCGTTGCCGAGGCCCCGGTCGTGGGTCGGACCGGCGCCGACGGCCACGCGGCCGACGAGCCGGAACGGGTCGCCGGAGAACACGTCCAGGATGCGCCCGCGGACCTCGACGACGGCGGCGTACCCGGCGGCCTCGGCCGCGCCGCCCGGCTGGATGATGCCGCCGATCGTCCCGATCACCCGGTCGCCGCGACTGGCAGTCACCGAGTTCGCCAGCTCGTCGATCGTCACGAGGACGCCGTCCGGAAGCAGCGTGGCGTTATGGGGCTGCCGCGGAACGTGCACCTGGCTCACGACCCGGCCGTCGGGGATGGTCAGCACCGAGACGGTGTTCGTGTTCTCGCCGGGGACGATCACCTGCTCGGGTCCGGCGAGCTGCAGGTGCCGGGCTGCCCCGGGGGACGGCAGAATGCCTGTCGTGGTGAAGGTCCGGAGATCGACGACCCGCAGGCGGGACGGCGCGCGGGTCGCGACCACGGCGTAGCGGGAGGCGCCGTCGACGACGACGCCCTCGGCGCCGGAGGCGTCCAGATGCAGGACTCTCCCGGCCGGGGTGGTCGCGGGCGAGGGAGCGTGAGCAGGCTCGGGTGCCACGCTGAGCGCGGTGGGAGCGCTGAAGCCGCCGCCGCACGCGGCCAGTCCCGGCAGTGCCAGGGTGCCGGCCGCGATCAGCGGCACAGCTCGACGAAGCATCGGCCGTCCACCTCCCAGACGCGGCCGAGGGACAGGCCGGCCGCCTCGGCAAGCTGCTCGATGCCGGGGAGGGACACGTGGGCCCAGCGAAACCAGCCGCCGACCCGGCCGGCTGCACTGCGCAGGCGGGCCCGGACCGGTCCGTGCGGGTCGGCCTCGCCGCCGACCTCGACGTGGATCGAGCCGCCCGGTGCGAGCAGCTCCCGGGCCCGGCGCAACAGCCGCTCGGGATCACCGCCGATGCCGACGTTGCCGTCGACCAGCAGGACGTGACGCCATTGGCCGAGGCGCGGCACCGTCCCGAACACCGACGCGTGCACGACCCGGACGCCGCGCCCGCGGGCGATGCGGACTGCTCCCGGCGCGATGTCGATGCCGAGAGCGTCGACGCCGCGGGCCGCGAGCGCACCCGCGATGCGGCCCGGCCCGCAGCCGATGTCGAGCGCGGGACCGTCGATGAGCGACAGCAGGTGGAGGTCGGCCGCGTCGAGGGCACCCAGCCAGCGCTGCACGTCGAGGGGATGGCCGCCGCCGGTGTCGTACTCGGCGCGCACGACCGTCCCGGTGAGCGCCTCCTCGTACAGCTCGAGACTCATGCGGCGGCCCGTGTCAGGCGTCCGACGAGACGGGCGAAGTGGGTCGCGGGCGCCAGGCGCGCAACCGCGTCGGCGTCCGCAGCCGTGTCGACGTCGCGCAGCAGCGACAGGTCCGCGACCCGTAGTCCGCGTTCGACCAGCCGGGCCCGCTGCCGGGCGCCGGTGTCGGCGCGGGACGTGGGGATGCCGGTGACGAGCGACGGGTCGGCGGCGTGCAGACCGATCAGCCACCAGCCGCCGTCGGTGGCCGGACCCAGGACGGCGTCCGCGTGGTCGAGTGCGGCGAGAGCGCCGGACAGGTCGGCGGGCGTCAGCTGCGGCGTGTCCATCCCCACGAGCAGGACCGGCCCGCCGCCGACGGTGAACGCGTCGTCCAGCGCGCCGGCGATGCGGTCACCCAGGTCGCCGTCACGTTGCGGAACCACCGGCCAGGACTGCGGCAGCCAATCGCCGCGAGCACCGTCGAGCGCGCAGACCATGCGGTCGGGCGCCATCGCCTCGACGGCGGCGACCGTGTCGCGCAGGGCGGATCGCGCGAGGTCGGCGGCCTGGCCGGGCGAGTAGGGCGGGCACAGTCGCGTCTTCACCCGTCCGGCCACCGGCTCCTTGGCGAGCACCACGACGGTCACCACGCCTGCCTCGCATGGGCGTCGAGGGCAGCGCTCATGTCGCGGACAGCCCGGACGGTGCCGAGAAAGGTGCCGGTCACCTTGGAGCGGCCGGTACGCGGCAGGTAGTCGACGCCCACCTCCTGGACCCTCCAGCCGGCAGCGCTGGCGCGCAGCACCATCTCCAGCGGCCAGCCGCTGCGCCGGTCACGAATCCCCAGCGCCAGCAGTGCTTCTCGGTTCGCAGCACGCATCGGGCCGAGGTCGTGCAGCGGCAAGCCGGTCGCGCGGCGCACCCGGCGGGCGAGCGCGCCGTTGGCCAGGCGGGCGTGCAGCGGCCACGCGCCGCGTCGGGCCTGGCGGGCACCGAGGATCAGGTCCGCCTCGCGCCGGACGACCGGCTCGGCGACCCGCGAAAGCTGGCGTGGATCCAGCGACCCGTCGCAGTCGAGAAAGCAGACGACGCCGGTCGTGGCCGCCGCGAGCCCGGCCGCGCAGGCGCTGCCGAATCCCGGCACCGGCTCGGCGACGACGGCCGCCCCGAGCGAGCGGGCGACGTCGGCGGAACCGTCCCGTGACCCGTTGTCCACGACGATCGGCCGGTAGCCGGCAGGCATCCGCGCCAGCACCCATGGCAGCGCGGCCGCCTCGTCGAGGCACGGGAGGATGACGTCGATCATCGGGTGGTCCCGCCGCCGGCGCTGGTCTGGTTCGCCTGCCGCGGAGCGACTTTGGCGCCGTGTGCGCGCCCGAGGCGGGCGGCGTACAGGACCGCACTGATCGCGAACAGCACCCCGGTGATCGCCAGCCAGCGCCCGAGGTACGGGGCGAAGTGGTGGTCGGACGCGGCGAAGAAGGCGGCGTCGCCCTGGCCGCTGATGGTGCCCCAGAACGCGATGAGCAGCATCCCGGACAGCACGACCGGGACGCGCACGTGGTTCACCGCCGGCACCGCCGGCCGAACGCGATCACGCTGGACGCGTCGTCGCCGGGAAACGACGTGCCAGGAGCGGTCCGCCAGGGCGTACAGCGGATAGAGCACGAGGTCGTGCCCCACGATCGCGGCCACGAACCAGACGAGCATGCGCACGGGCAGCGGGCCCATCGACGCCCGGTAGAACGCGTAGCCCGACAGCGCGAACGTCGCGAGCAGGGCCAGCAGCTGCAGCGGGTGCGCGCCGTAGTGCCGGCGCGTGAGCGCGATGGGGCTCGGCAGCCGGCTCATCACGCGGCACCGTGGAAGGCGATGGAGCTGACCCACTTGGTGTTGTGCACGCCGGGCAGGGCCGGGACGATGATGCGCGCGGGGTAGCCGTGGTCGGGGAGGAGGTCGTCGCCGGCGACCTTGAGCGCCAGCATCGCGTCGGGGTCCCGGCAGGCGTCCGTGTTCAGCGTGGCCTGGTTGAAGGCGCCGCGCTTCTCCAGCGACCGGACGTGGGCATAGGTCGGCCGGCCGACCCCGACGAGTGCCGCCAGCTCACGGAGCCGGATTCCCTGCCAGTGCTGCTCGGTCGACCAGCCCTCCACGCAGGCGATCGGCAGGCTGGCCCGGTGTTGCGGCATCGACAGCAGCTGGGTCCGCGACAGGCTGACCGCCTCCCCCCGGTTGCCGACGAGGGTGAGACGCCAGGTGTCGTCGGTGTCGGCCGGCGTGATCCGGGCTGTGGCCGCACTGCGGTTGACCTGGAAGTGACCGGGTCCGCCGCCGTAGGACTGGCCCCGGGACGTGAGCAGTGCCGTGAACCGCAGCGGGTTCAGCGTGGAGCCGAGCTCGAAGGCCAGGATCGCGAGCGACGAGCCCGCGACCAGACCGAGGGCGCCGCGGCGGCTGATGGTCGCCCGTGCGGGCGCCTGGGGCGCGAGGCCATCCGGCTCGTACGCATCAGCGGTCGTGTCGGCGAGGCCGGTGCGCAGCTCACGGCGCAGCGAGCGGGCCCGAAGACCCCGTCGCATCGCCGGGAACTTGATGGCAACGTGCGTGAGGAACGCCGCGATGAACACCCACGCGCCGTAGTAGTGCGCGGTGTAGAAGTCGAAACCGAAGATGTAGTCGTACTGGATGTTCAGCAGGCCGGTCGCCAGCTCGAACAGGATGCTTCCGACGAGCAGGGCGAGCGACAGCCTCTCGACGACCTGGGCCAGGGTCTTCGCGGGAGGCCACGTGAACAGCTTCGGGATGACCGACCAGAGCTTGGCCAGCACGACCGGAACGAGTGCGAGTCCGAGGGCGACGTGCAGCCCCTGGGTGAAGCGGTACAGCCAGACGGGCCGGGTGGGCCAGGCGAAGTACGGCAGATGCAGCCAGCCGACGTGGCCCGGAATGGCCTGGTGGAACTGCGGTCCGTAGGCGATGTAGCTGAGCAGCCCGGTGATCGTGACGAGGGGCAGTCCGACGAGCAGGACGATCGCGAAAACCGAGGTGAGCCAGGGGCCGCGCAGGGGGCTCCGCCAGGTGGCAGGGCGGAACGGGCCGACGGCAGGGAGCGTGCGCAGGCGCCGGAAGAGCGGCTTCGGGAAGCCCAGTTCGTCGTCGCTCATGGTGTCCTTCGAGGTGAGGGTTCGTGACGCCTTCGCAGTGCGCTGCGGCAGGAACTGCCGTCACCACGCGGTCGCACGGGCGCGAGCGACGTCGCCGTCCGGTCTCGCCGGACGGCGACGTCGCTGCTCGCGCTGTCAGCTGGTGGCGATGGTGATCGTCGCCACACCGACCGGGAAGTACGGCGTCACCGCAGTGGTGTTGAACGTCTTGTCCAGCAACTGGGCGGCGCTGGGGTAGATCGAGACCTTGGTGCCGGTCAGGATCGCGTCGTTGCCCTGCGTCTGCAGCGGCTGCAAGGTGCTGCCGTTCAGGAAGAACAGGTCGGCCTGCTTCGCGACCGACTGGCCGTTCGCCGACACGTCGCCGGTCAGAATCGACGTGCCTGGGTTGATCGTGAAGTTCGTCAGCTCGACGGTGGTGCCGCCGGCGCTGAGGCTGAGGCCGGAGCCGTCGTGGTTGATGATGCCTTGCACGTAAGGCTCGGTCGGACCACCGGGCTTGTAGTAGGTCACGTGGCCACCGGTGATCGGGAAGCTGACCACGCCTGTGCTGGCGTCCAGGGTGGCCTTGCCCACGGTGCCGGGGGTGAGGTTCAGCGACTTGAGCGCTGACAGGAAGGATGGGTCGAGCTTCACGGCGGTGGAGACGCCGTTGCTCAGGTCGGGCACGGTCGCCAGCGGAGCGGTGCTCGACGCGCTCGGCGTCGCGCTTCCGGTGCTGTTGTCGCTGCTGCTGTTGCTGCTGCCGCAGGCGCTCACGCCGACGGCGAGCGCACCGGCGAGCAGGGCTACGGGGACGGCCGCACGAAGTCGGTTCCGACGCATGAAGGAAGTCCTTGTCTGTTGTCCGCGACGTGGTCGCCGCTGTCGTGATCGCGATGTACGCCAGGGCATTCGCGCGACAAGGCCGAGCGGTTCACTGTGCTCCGCGATGCGGAGAAAACGGGGCGGCGCCGAGACGCGCAACTCGCGTCAGAGCGGAATGACGTCCACCCAGGCGCCGGCCTCGAGGGACGTCGCCTCGTCCGGAACCACGACAAGGCAGTCGGCGCGGGCGAGACCGGCGATCAGATGGGAGGCCGGCCCGCCCTCCAGCCGTACGCCCTCGGTCGCGAGCCGGCCGCGCCGCAGCTGACGGATTCCGGCGTGCGAACGATCGATCGGGTCGAGGAGCCGCGCGCGCAGGACCGGGCGCTCGGCGTGCAGCACCGCCCGCCCGAACAGCTCGAAGCACACGAGGCTCGACACGGGATTGCCGGGCAGGCCGAGGAACGCGGGGCCGCGGCGGAGCCGCCCCCACGCCTGCGGCTTGCCGGGCTGGACGGCCACCTGCTCGAAGGTGATGCCGAGCGGCGCGAGTGCCGCCTTGACGACGTCGTACGCACCCATGCTCACGCCGCCGCTGGTCACGACGAGGTCGACGTCGGGGAGCGCGTCGAGGGCGGCGACCAGCGCGTCCGGGTCGTCGCTGGCACGCGCGACGTGGACCACCTCGGCGCCGGCCGCCCGGGCGGCAACGGCGAGGGCGGGCCCGTTCGAGTCGACGAGCTGCGCCGGTCCGGGTTCGGTCCCCGCCGCCACCAGCTCGTCCCCCGTCGACACGATCGCGACCCGCGGCCGGGGGTGCACCAGGACGTCCCGCCGGCCGGCGCTGAGGAGCGCGGCCAGCTGCGCGCTGCCGATGCGGCGCCCCGCTGCGAGGACGACGTCTCCCGTCCGCACGTCGTCGCCGACGCCGCGGAGCGACTGCCCGGCGGTGGCTCCGGTCCGGATGGTCACGACGCCGTCGTGCTCGTCGGTGTCCTCGACGCGGACAACCGCCTGCGTGCCGTCCGGGAGCGGCGAACCGGTCATGATCCGTACGGCGGTCCCGGCGGACACGGCCGCGTCCGGGACGCGCCCCGCCGCTACCTCTCCGACGACCCGTAGCGACCCCGGCACGTCCGCGACGCG
>DASVGV010000085.1:0-4594 GCA_036379355.1 Mycobacteriales bacterium
ACGCGGAAGCGGTGGCAGCGGCGCTGGTCGACTCGTACGGCGGTCGCCGGCCGCCGCGCTGACGGGGCGCGGCCGGGCGGCTACGCCGACAGTGCCTCCGTCGCCTGCTTGGCGTCGTACATCGCCGCGTCCGCGGCGCGCAGCATCGCGTCGGTATCGAAGCCGGGCGCGGCGAGGACGAGGCCGACGCTCACGGTGACCCGCTGCTCCGGGCAGGCGCGCAGCGGCTCGCCGACGGCGGCACGGACGCGCTCGGCGAGCGCGTTCACCTCCGCCGGGCCACCGGACTGCTCGCACAGCAGCACGAACTCGTCGCCGCCGAGCCGCGCCACGGTGTCGGTGGCGCGGACCAGGCCCAGCAGCCGTTGCCCGACCTCGATCAGCACCTGGTCACCGACGTGGTGCCCGCAGCGGTCGTTGACCTCCTTGAAGCCGTCGAGGTCGAGGTAGAGCACCGCGATCTTCCCCGGCAGGCGGCCCGCACGGGTGAGCGCATGCTCGAGCCGCTCCAGCAGCAGGGTCCGGTTCGCGAGGCCGGTGAGCGGGTCGTGCAGGGCCTGGTGCTTGAGCTTGTCGTGCTCAGCGTCGAGCTGGCGCTGGAGGTGCTGGCGGTCGGCGTCGTAGGCCTTCACCGCACCCACCAGGACCGCGTCGCAGGAGTGCCTGACGACCGCGACGGCCTCGGCCACCGTGGCGGCGTCGACGTTCCGGCGGTCGGCCTCCTCGGCCACGATCCGCAGGATGACGTCGCGCCAGATGAGGTAGCTCTTGGTCAGCTCGGTCATCGTGACGTACCCGTCGGCCAGGCCGCGGCCGTGGCTGGCCAGGTCTCGGCGGGTCTGCGGGGCCGCGAGCTTCCCGGTGCAGAACCACGTACCGAGCTGCTCGGCGGACCAGGCCGCGTCGCTCTGCACCTTCTCCACGACCAGGGCGCCGACGAGGCCGCTCGGCTTGCGCTCGCCCCACAGGCCTTCGACCACCGCTGCACCGATCTCCCGGCTGTGGGCCGCGACGGCCTGGCCGAGGGCGGCCCGACCGGACGGTGGGTCGGCGGCAGCCGTGCTCGACCGGCCGTCACCGGTGCTGGGCTGCGCCATACGCGAGGTGTCGTCAACCCGCCCGACGCACTTGAGATTCGCCGCCTTGCGGTCACACGCACGTACGCTCTGCCCGTGCTCAGGCGGGCGTGCGTCGGGTGTCTGGTTGCGGTCCTGTCGCTCCTGCTCGGAGCGTGCGGCGGGTCGTCCGCCGCCTCCCACACCGGCACGAGCGCGCCTCCCGCCACCACGACGACGGGCACGGCAACCGCTCCGGCCGGCGGGAGCACGGCCCCGTCCGCGTCCTCGTCGTTCCTCATGGCGCCGGGACAGGCCGCGTTCCTCACCCCGTCCGGCAACATCAGCTGCGAGCTCGACGACATCCCCGGTGGAGTCGGCGAGGCGGCGTTCTGCGAGACGGTCACCCCGCCGGAGTCGGCCAGCCTGGCGGCCGACGGCTCCGTCAAGCTCTGCGGTGTCGGCTGCGAGGGCAACGCCGGTGAGAAGACGCCGGTGCTGGCGTACGGCGACCAGGTCAGCCTCGGACCGTTCCGGTGCGTGTCCGGCACCGGCGGAGTCACCTGCACCGCCGGCGGCAAGGGGTTCGAGATCTCGCGCTCGGGGATCGCTCCCGCCGGTACGCCGCCGGTCACGCTGGCTCCCGGGTCGTACAGCGGGACCGTGGAGACCGTGAGCCCGGGTGCCGCCCGGATGACGTTCACGATCGCGACGACGGGGTGTCAGGGGGTCCCGTCGCCGGGCACCTGGTCGGTCGACCTCACCGGCGCGACCTTCGTCGGCAACTCCGAGCCGATTACCGGACAGGGCCAGGCGGTCGAGATCAGCCGGGACGAATGGGCGCAGCAAGCGTCGAGCCGGCGCGCGTGGACGGTCGTCGTCGCGACGGGCCAGCCGCTGGAAGTCACGGACGGCCCGACCTGCTAGCCCTGGTGACCCCGCATGCGGCGCCCAGCAAAAGTTCAGGCGCACAGGACGACTCACGACCCCGGAACCACCTAACGTCGAAATGGTGATCGCGCAAACATGGCGCCTGCTGCGTCTGGACCTTCAGCCCGACCACCGTCCGTCATCGCCGGCACGTCTGCTGCTCGCGAGCCTGCTGGCGATCGTCGGCTCGCTCGTTGCGGACGCGCTGCTGGTCCGCATCGGGACCGCCGTGTTCCCGAGCACCGCGGGCTACGTGCACTTTCAGTTCGCCGACTACGCCAAACTGACGGTCATCGGCGTAGTGATCGCCTGCGCCGCCTGGCCGATCGTGGCCCGGGTGTGCGCGGCGCCCCGCTGGCTCTTCACGCGGCTGGCGGTGCTCGTCACGCTCGTCCTGTTGCTCCCTGACGTGTACATCCTGAGCCAGGGCCAGCCGGCCCGAGCGGTGGCGGTGCTCATGGTCATGCATCTGGCAATCGCGGTCGTGACGTATGCCGCCCTGACACGAGTCGCCCCTCCCCGGCCACTCCCACGTCGCGAGACGGCGAGAACGCGCGAGAGCTTCGCGCCGGACTGACCGGCGGCGTGCTTCGCTGAGCCCGAGCGCCGGTGCACATGACGGCGACCGTGACGTGCAGGAGGCTGGCCGATGGACTTCGACACCGTGCTGTACGACGTCGGCGCCCCGCTCGCGACGATCACGCTCAACCGCCCCGAGCGGCTCAACACGATCGTGCCGCCGATGCCCGAGGAGTTCGAGCAGGCCGTCCGGCTGGCCACCGACGACGACACGGTGAAGGTGATCATCGTGCGCGGCGCCGGCCGTTCGTTCTGCGGCGGCTACGACTTCGGCGGTGGCTTCCACCACTGGGGCGAGCAGATCACGACCAACGGCGCCTGGGACCCGGGCAAGGACTTCGCCTGGAGCACCAGCCGGCTCAGCGCGCCCACGCAGAAGTTCATGGCCATCTGGCACACCCACAAACCGGTGATCGTCCAGGTGCACGGCTGGTGCGTCGGCGGCGGCAGCGACACCGCCCTGTGCGGCGACCTGGTCATCGCCTCGGAGGACGCCCGCATCGGCACGCCGTACTCGCGCATGTGGGGTGCCTATCTCAGCGGCATGTGGCTCTACCGGCTCGGCCTGACCAAGGCCAAGGAGTACGCCCTCACCGGGAAACCGCTGTCGGGACGCGAGGCAGCCGACGTCGGGCTCATCAACGAGGCGGTCCCGTTCGAGCGGCTCGAGGAGACGGTGCGCGATCGGGCCATGCAGTTGGCCGCGATCCCCTCGTCGCAGCTCGCGGCCATGAAGCTCGTCGTCAACCACGCGTACGAGAACATGGGGTTGCGCAGCACCCAGGTGCTCGGACCGATCCTCGACGGCCTGATGCGCAACACGCCGGATGCCCTCGCGTTCATCGCGCGGGCGGAGAGCGAAGGCGTACGCGCGGTGATCTCCGACCGCGATGGTCCGTTCGGCGACTACAGCCAGGCGCCGAAGGACCAGCAGCCCGACCCGACCCACGTGATCGAGCCATGATCAGCCCCTGGCGGCCGGCCCCGCAGCTGCGAGCGCGACGCCGCTGACCGGGCCGTCCTTCTGGCCTCGTCGAAGAGCGAGTCCGCCGACACGTGTTCGGGTCTGGCGGCGATCACGCGCGAGAGCACGGCGACGCGCGGCTTGGTGACCGCTGCCCGACGACGCGCGGCAGCGCGATCGCCGTCTGCTCCAACTCCGTATCGGCCACCCGCCGCGTCAGGCGCCCAGTCTGCTCCGCTGCCGCGGCCTCGTCTTTACCCGTGGCTCAGGGTCCCGACGAGTGCTACGACCACGCCGGTACTGCCGCGGACGAGGCGGGGCGGCTGCCCTTCTCGCGGATTGCCGGCTGGGAGATCAGCCCCTTCGAGCAGGACGGGCCCCGCGTCTCGCCCAGCTGTGTCCTCCGGTTCTCCCCGAGCCGGCGCGGGACGGTGAGGAGCCGGCGAACTGCGCCTCGTGCCGTCGGCGCGACGAGGGGATCTGGCTCGACGATCAATGGTGTCTGGATCGGCGGCGTGGGCGCGCCGCTCGTACTCATGCTGCATCCGCGTGATCATGCCGATCTGACAGGCCTTTCCGACTCGCGGACCGCCGACCTTGGCTTGCTGACGACGCACATCGCCCGGCACATCGAGGATCTGCCGCACATCGCGCGCGCCCACGCCTACCGGATCGGGGACGGCTGCGCCCACCTGCTGGTGTGGTTCTTCGCCCGGACGGAGGGGCAAGCGCAGCTGTACGGATCATGGCTCGTCGTCTGGGACGATCTGCCGCCCGAGTACCCGGCCGACGTGGCCGACGCCGACGCGGCCACGGTCGCGACCGCCTTGGCCGCGTCCTACGGTGGCCCCCGACCGCTTCTTGATTCGGGAGCGTTCGTCGTGGCAGAGCACAACGAACCGGAGTGATCGGCGCGTACGCCAGAGCCGGCCTCTGGGTTACGCCCACCACGGCGTCGCAGAGCATGAAGATTCTCAATGAAATGGGTAGCTCGGACACCTCGCTCGTTGCAACATCCGCGGGTCTTTGACGAGGCCGGGAGCCGACCGCCGAACGGTGGCGGCCC
>DASVGV010000086.1:0-9543 GCA_036379355.1 Mycobacteriales bacterium
GAGGAGTACGGCGGCCTGGGCGAGTCGCTGCTGACGTACGCGCTGACCGTCGAGGAGATCGCCCGCGGCTGGATGAGCGTCTCGGGCGTGATCAACACGCACTTCATCGTCGCGTACATGCTCATGCACCACGGCACCGACGAGCAGAAGAAGACGCTGCTGCCGCGGATGGCGACCGGCGAGATCCGGGGCGCGTTCTCGATGTCCGAGCCGCACTGCGGCTCCGACGTGTCCGCGATCAAGACCAAGGCCGTGCGCGAGGGCGACGAGTACACCCTCGACGGGCAGAAGATGTGGCTCACGAACGGGGCGCGCGCGGGTGTGGTGGCCACCCTCGTCCGTACCGACGAGGGTGGCGACTCGGTCTACAAGAACATGACGACGTTCCTGGTCGAGAAGGAGCCTGGCTTCGGCGAGACGCGGCCGGGACTGACCATCCCCTCCAAGATCGAGAAGATGGGCTACAAGGGCGTCGAGACCACCGAGATGATCCTCGAGCGCTGCCAGGTCCCGGCGTCGGCGATCCTCGGCGGCGAGGACGGCCGCGGCAAGGGCTTCTACCAGATGATGGACGGGATCGAGGTCGGCCGCGTCAACGTCGCCGCGCGGGCCTGCGGCATCTCGATCCGCGCGTTCGAGCTCGCGGTGGCGTACGCCCAGCAGCGGGAGACGTTCGGCAAGCCGCTGGCCCAGCACCAGGCCATCCAGTTCAAGCTCGCCGAGATGGGCACCAAGGTCGAGGCGGCGCACGCGCTGATGGTGAACGCGGCGCGCCTCAAGGACGCCGGCGAGCGCAACGACGTCGAGGCCGGCATGGCCAAGTACCTCGCGTCCGAGTACTGCGCCGAGGTCACTCAGGAGTCGTTCCGCATCCACGGCGGCTACGGCTACGCCAAGGAGTACGAGATCGAGCGGCTCATGCGCGAGGCGCCGTTCCTGCTCATCGGCGAGGGAACCAGCGAGATCCAGAAGACCATCATCAGCCGCGGCCTGCTCAAGGAGTACCAGGCCCGCGGGTAGCGCCGCCCAGGCCGACGCCGCCGAGATGCGCACTTTTGCCGCATCTCGGCGCACAGGGCGTGCCTTTGCCGCATCTCGGCGGGTCAGCCGCGGAGGGAGTGGCGGGCAGGTCGGCCGGCGTGCGGGAGACGGTCAGCGGCGGTCGTGGGCTGCGTACGCGGCGCTCGCCGTGACCGTGGTGACGACGCCGACCGCCGGCCAGCGACCGATCCGCTTCGCGAGCGGGTGCGAGCCGCCCATGGCGCCGACGTAGAGCCCGGCTAGCGGGAGCGCGCGCCGCACCCCACCGGCGCGGAGCCAGGACGCGGTCGCCACCGCCCCGAGGGCACCGAAGAGCACTCCCGCGAGGTCCCGCCGGCCGGTGCGCTGCCCGACGGCGAAGCCGCCGACGAGGCCGGAGGCGACCAGGGGAGCGGTGGGAAGGCGCACGACAGCAGGCTACCGTCGCCCGGGAGCGCTCGCGCGAGGGACCGAGGAGCAGAGAAATGGGCGACGTACGGGTGACGCAGGCGGGCGCGCTGCTGACGATCGCACTGGCGGCGCCCAACGGGATCAACGGACTGACGACCGAGGTACGGGCCGACCTGCTGGCGGCGCTGACCGGCCCGGCGGCGGCCGACGAGGTGCGCGCGGTCGTTCTGCGCGGCGAGGGGCGCACGTTCTGCGTCGGCCAGGACCTGCGCGAGCACGCCGCCCGGCTGGACGCCGACCCGTCGCGCGCCTTCGACGTCGTGGCGAGCGAGTACGCCCCGATCGCCACCGCCATCCGGGCGCTGGCCAAGCCCGTGGTCGCGGGCGTCAACGGGGCGGCGGCGGGGGCCGGCATCTCGCTGGCGCTCGCGTGCGACGTCCGCGTCGCGAGCGACGCGGCCCGGTTCACGTTCGCGTTCGCCGGGATCGGGCTGGTGGCCGACACCGGCCTGCACGCGACGCTGGCCGCCGCGGTCGGCGCGGCGCGCGCCCGGGCGTTGCTGCTGCTCGACGCGCCGCTGTCTGCCGAGCAGGCGCGCGGCGCAGGCCTCGTCGACGTGCTGGTCCCCGCGGGTGACTTCGACGCGGAGATCGAGGCGCTCGCCGGTCGCCTGGCAGCCGGGCCCACCCGCGCGTACGCCGAGACCAAGGCGATCACCCAGCTCGCCGAGCCCACCGGGTTCCAGGACGTGCTCGACGCGGAGGCCGCCGCCCAACAGCGGCTCGGGATGACCGCCGATCATGCGGGAGCGGTGCGCGCGTTCCTGGCCAAGGAGAAGCCGGACTTCCGTGGTGCCTGACGCCGACGTGCTCGCCCGCGAGCAGGCGGCCTCGATGCTCGCCCGCGACGAGGCCACCCGGTCGCTCGGGATCGAGATCTCCGCGGTCGGCGCCGGCCGGGCCACCGCGGCCATGACCGTCACGCCGAGCATGGTGAACGGGCACGCCGTGGCCCACGGCGGCTACGTGTTCCTGCTCGCCGACACGGCGTTCGCATTCGCCTGCAACACCCACGGTGCGGACGTCGTGGCCGCCGGAGCGGAGGTCTCGTTCCTCGCGCCCGCGCGCGTCGGGGATCGCCTCACCGCGGTCGCGGCCGAACGCGTGCGGGCCGGGCGTAGCGGCATCTACGACGTCACGGTCCGCACGGTAGGCGGCGACGTCGTCGCCGAGTTCCGCGGCCGGAGCCGCGAGCTGCGTCGCTGACGGTCACTCGGCGAGGTCCAGCTTGCGGTACCGCGCCTCCACGAGGGCGTACGCCGCGAAGTCCAGCAGTCCCAGGGCGATCAGGGCGAGGACGGCCGTCCCCCACGGGTGATGGGTGAGCAGCAGCAACTCCCCGTCGAGCCCGCGCACGTGGTTGGCGTCGTAGGTGAGCCCGGCGGCGACCAGGAAGATCCCGATCGGGGCGATGACCAGGGCCCGGGCGGCCAGCGCGGTCCCGCTGGCGACGACGACCGCGCGGCGGGCGCGGGGCGGCAGCTCGGACAGGTCCAGGCCCTCCGCGTAGTCGCGCCGGATCGCGCCGCGGACCTGCCAGGCCGCCCAGCCGAGGACGACGAACCCGACCGCGACGACGATCACCCGCCCGCCCGGCAGCCCGAGCAGGTGGGCGGCGGACCGGTGGGTCTGCTGTTCCGTACCCGTCCGGGTGTTGCCGAGCGCGTACGAGAACGGGATGTACGCCACCACCAGCGACGCGACTCCCTGGATCGCCGTCGTCACGCGGCGCAGCCGCTCCTCGGTGTCGTCCGTCCACGCCGCCCGCAGCCGGACCAGGCCGAAGAGGGCGAAGCCCGCGCCGGCCGCCCCCAGCACCGCCTTGTCGGCGGGTGCCCCCGCGACGATCCGCAGCGCCCCGTTCGCGTCGACCTGGTTCGCGGCGTGGCCGGACAGCGCCGCGACCCGCAGCGTGAGGTACGCGAGCAGGAGGTAGAACACGGCGCGGGCCACCAGCCCGACGCGGGCCCCGCTGCGCAGCGCCGTGCGGACGGCGCTGCCCGCGGACGCCCCCGCCGTCCTGTCAGGCATCCACGCATCCTGCCCGAGGAGCCCGCTCGCAGTGGCACAACCGGCGCCGTGACACCCTGGGCGGGTGCGCGAGACGACGCCCGACCTCGTCGTCACCCTGGTCGAGGCGCACCTGCTGTCAGCGCTCGGCGGCGACAGTGGGCGCGCGAGCGTGTCGTTCGTGGGCGCAGACCGGATCGACGTCCTGCGTTTCGGTCCCGACGCAGACGGGCTCGTCCGCTACGTCACGGTCGGGATGAGCCGCGCACCCATGACCGACCCGTCCGACCTGGTCCCCGGCGGCGACGGGCCGCGTGCCGAGTTGCTGCTCACCCTGCGCGGCGCGCAGGACAGCGTGCTGCGCCGGCTGGCGATCCTGGCGGCGACGCCCGCGGTCGAGGGCCTGGTCATCACGCCGGGCGCGCGCATCGACCTCGGTGAGCCACTGTGGGACGGCGCACGGATGACGGCGGTCCTCGTCGGCGAGCCGGGCGGGCTGGTGCCGTCCCTCGACGAGCCGGCCGTCGACGTCCTGCCCGTCCTGCCGATGACGCCGAACGAGGCGGCGCACGCGCGCGTGCACGGGGCAGCGGCCCTGGAGGCGCGCTGGCTGGCCCAGGGCGTCGACCCACGCGACCCGGACCGGGCAGCCGCGGACCTCACCTGATCCCGTACCGTGGCAGCCCGTCGAGAGAAGGAGCGGTCGTGCAGTTCGGTCGGTACTACGAGGAGTTCGAGGTCGGCGACGTCTACAAGCACTGGCCCGGCAAGACGGTGACCGAGTACGACGACCACCTGTTCTGCCTCATCACCATGAACCACCACCCGCTGCACATGGACGCCAACTACGCGTCGACGACGCAGCAGGGCAAGAACGTCGTCGTGGGCAACTACGTCTACTCACTGGTGCTCGGCATGTCGGTCGAGGACGTCTCCGGTAAGGCCATCGCGAACCTCGAGGTCGAGTCGCTCAAGCACACCTTCCCGACGTTCCACGGCGACACGATCTATGCCGAGACGCGCGTGGTGGACAAGACCGAGTCGAAGTCCAAGGACGACCGCGGTGTCGTCACCGTCGACACGATCGGCTACAACCAGGACGGCGTCGTCGTCGTCACCTTCCGCCGCAAGGTCATGATCCCCAAGCGCTCGTACGCGGAGAAGGTCGGCGGCGAGCAGCCCGGCCGTCCCGAGCCGCGGGAGGGCTGACCGACGGCGGGTTGACCCGCCCGCACCCGCGCCTCACCCTGATGATCGTGCGTCCACCCCCCGGGTGCGTCCGCTGCGGTGGCCCCCTGCGGCCCCCCGGCCTGATGTCCAGCGCCTGGCACTGCGCGCACCACGGCGACGTTGCGCCGCTGCATGTCGTGGCTCCCGTCGGCGAACGCACCGTCGACGCGGTGGCCGCCCAGGCGCGCGTACCGCTCTGGATGCTGCTGCCGCCGCCCGTCGGCTGGACGCTCGGCGGCGTGGCCCGCGCCGGCGACGACCGCGGGACGGTGGCGACGGCCGCCGCCTGGTCCGGCCCGTCGCCGGTCGGCGGCCCCGCCGACCTGGTGGTCGTCGCCGAGGAGCCGGGAGTCGGCCTGGGTGCTCGGCTGGCCGGGCTGCCGCACGTCGACGCCGGCGACTGCGTGGTGGGCGCCCCGGTCGAGCGCGTGGAGGCACGCGGCCGGCCCGTGGCGCTCTGGGCCTGCACCGGGACGCCCGACGACCGCATCGCGCTGGTGGGGGAGGCGGACGCGGCGTGGTTGTGGCTGGTGGTGTGGCCCGCCGCCGCGGAGGCCCTGTTCGCCGAGCGGCTGGTGCTCACCGACGCACGCGAGCGCGCCGTCCCGTACCAGCCGGGCGCGGCCAGCCCGCGGCTGCTCGCGTCGTGACCAGGCGAGGGGCGCCGTACCGCCCGTAGACTCCGGCCAGCCATGAAGATCGACCTGCACGCTCACTCCACCGCGAGCGACGGCACCGACACCCCCACCGAGCTGGTCCGCCACGCGGCCGAGGCCGGCCTGGACGTGGTGGCCCTCACCGACCACGACGGGACGGCCGGCTGGGCCGAAGCCGCCGCGGCGCTGCCGTCCGGGCTCACCCTGGTGCCGGGCGTGGAGCTGTCCGCCGAACACGACGGCATCCCGCTGCACCTGCTCGGCTACCTGCTGGACCCGGCGTACCCGCCGCTGGCGCGCGAGATGGAGGCGATCCGCGACAGCCGTGTGCACCGCGCCCGCCGGATCGTCGAGGCGATCGCCGCCGACGGCCACCCGGTGTCCTGGGAACGGACGCTTGCCCGCGCGGGCGGAGCCGTGGGCCGCCCGCACATCGCCAGCGAGCTCGTCGAGGCCGGGCTCGTACCGACCGTCTCCGACGCGTTCACCGACGACTGGATCGGGGCCAACGGCCGTTACTACCGGGCGGAGCACAAGGTCCCGGTCCTCCTGGCGATCGGGCTGGTCCGGTCGGCCGGCGGAGTCGCCGTGTTCGCCCATCCGCTGGCCACCCGGCGCGGCCGGGTCGTCGACGACGCCGCGATCGAGGCCATGCGGGTGGCCGGCCTGGCGGGCATCGAGGTGGACCATCCCGATCACGACGACGCGGCCCGCGCGCACCTGCGGGGCCTGGCCGGCGAGCTGGGCCTCGTCGTCACGGGCAGCAGCGACTACCACGGCAGCCGCAAGTCGACGCCGCTCGGCGCCAATCTCACCGATCCCGAGGCGTACGAGGCGATCGTCGCCGCGGCGACCGGCTCGCACGCCGTCGTCGCGTGAAGCAGCAAGGCGTCAGCGCGGTCAGCGGCTTCGACCTGCTGCTGATCGGCGCCGGGATCGTCGTCGTCCTCGTGCTCACCGTCCTGGTCGTCCTGCGCAGCCGGTGGGCGCAGCAGGACCTGGTCCGCGACCTCGGCGTCGACGTCGACACCGGCCTCGCCCTGCTGGAGCAGCGCATCGACGGGCTGGCGGGCGCGGGGCCGACCGGCCCGGCCGCGCAGGCACTCGAGGACGCGCGGGGACGGCTGGCGGCCGCGCGGGAGATGCGCGGCCGCGCGGACCACGTCGTGGTCCTCAAGGCCAGCCGGCGCATGCTCCTCGAGGGGCTCGCGGCGGTGTCCGAGGGCGACCGGCTGGCCGGGCGTGACCCCGGCCCGGACGTCCCGGCGCCGACCGACGCAGCGCTGGTGCCCTCGACCGTACGGGTGCGGGTCGGGTCCGACGAGCACGTCGCCCAGCCGGTCTACACGCCGGGGTTTCCGTACCACTTCCCGGGCGCGGAGCTCCGCGGCGACGAGGTGCCGGGCGGCTGGTACGCCGAGCCGTTCTGGACCGACCTGCTCGACCCGACCACCGCCCCACAGGCGGCCGAGAGGTCAGGACGCGACGCTGGACAGGAGGCTGCCGACGAGGCCCGTGAGGTCGTTGCCGGTCAGCGGGGTCGCCTCGCCCGGCGCCTGGACCGTCGCGGTCGCCGCTAGGTCGACGTCCAGCGCGGCGGGGTGCCCGGCCGCGGCCTTCAGCTCTGAAGGGTTCAGCAGCTGGGTGAGGTCGATCCGGAACGCCGACGCGGTGCCGTTGCGGACGTACTCGTCCACCCGGATCGTCTTGTCCGGCAGCTGCTGAGGGGCTGAGCCGAGGAGGCCGGACGCGTTCGGCATCGAGCCGAGCAGGCCGCTGACTGCCGAGAGCACGTCGGTGCCGATCGTCCGGACGTTGCCGGACAGCACCAGGTGGTCGCCGAGCGTCGGGTCGGGGGCGGCGCGGGTGACGGTGACGTCCTTCTGGAAGATCGCGTCGAGCGACTGGGCCAGTCCGGCCGCCTGGCTGGGACCGACCGACGGCGTGCTGACACCGGACCCGTCGAGGTCGGCGAGGTCGAGCGAGACCCACCGCCCCGCGGCCAGCGCGGCGAGCGACGGGGGGAGGTTCGGGCTGTGGAGCAACCCGGACATCTGGGGGCTGCCGACGAGCGCGAGCAGGTGGTCGAGGTCCGCGCGTGCGTACAGCGTTCCGTTCGCGGCGACGACCTGGACGAGCTTCGGAGTGGCGCGCGTGCTCAGGCTCAGGGCGAGCGAGGTGTTGGTCAGCGGCGAGGGCGAGCCGGCGACGCTCCGGAGCGAGCCACTCCCGGTCTTCACCGCGAGCACGACGGTCGCGCCGGCGAGACTGCCCGCCTGCGCGCCGGTCAGCTTCGCGTCCTGGTCCGCTCCGAAGACGGCGGCGAGCGTGGCCGGATCCGCGTCCAGCGTCATCGTCGCCGTGAGCGCGTTGCCGTCGAGCAGTGACGAGAGCCCGGCCTGCGCGGCCTGCGCCGGGCTCTCGCCCGAGGTACGGGCGGTGGCGTTCTGCGCCGACCCGCATCCGGCGATGGTCGCGAGGGCGGCGGCGGCGACCGCCAGCGAGGCAATGGCTCGGCTCAGGCGCATGACACGAGTGTGCCAGCGACCCGCGCGGTGATCGGGTCGTCCGCGGCTGCTGGCACCATCGAGTCATGGAGCAGCCGACGCTGGACCTACCGGGGACGCCCCGCCGGCTCCTTCGCGCGACGCCGTCGCGCCTCGCCACCTTCGCCGACTGCCCGCGGCGCTATCACTTCGCGTACCTGCAGAAGCCGGCGCCGCCGCGGGGACCGGCCTGGGCGCACAGCACCCTGGGCGCGGCCGTGCACCTCGCTATCCGGCGCTGGTACGAAGACCCGCCTGCTCGCCGTACGCCGGTCTCCGCCGGCGCGCATCTCATCTCCTGCTGGCAGGAGGACGGGTTCCGCGACACCGTCCAGTCCGCGCGCTGGCGGGAGAAGGCGCGCGGGTGGGTCGAGGCGTACGTGTCCCGGCTCGACCCGGTGGACGAGCCGCTCGGGGTGGAACGCGGGGTGGCCACGAAGGCCGCGGGGATGGCGCTGTCGGGCCGGGTCGACCGGCTCGATGACCGCGACGGCGAGCTGGTGGTCGTCGACTACAAGACCTCCCGCCGGCCGCCGGGCGCGGACGACGCACGGTCCTCGCAGCAGCTCGCGCTCTATGCCGTGGCGGTCGCCTCGATGTTTCGGCGGCCGTGCACCCGCGTCGAGCTGCACCACCTTCCGACCGGGACGGTCATCTCGGCCGAGCACACGTCCGAATCGTTGCAACGACAGGTAGATCGGGCGGGGGCGATTGCTGCCGACGTCGTCCTGGCCGAGGACACCCTTGCCGCGGGCGGTCCGGTCGACGCGCTGTTCCCGGCCCGCCCGTCGGCGCTCTGCGGGTTCTGCGACTTCCGCTCCTCGTGTGCGGCGGGGCAGGCGTACGGCCCCGCCCGTG
Organism: Mycobacteriales bacterium; assembly: GCA_036379355.1. Classification (GTDB taxonomy): domain Bacteria; phylum Actinomycetota; class Actinomycetes; order Mycobacteriales; family CAJCIY01; genus CAJCIY01. Next base: position 8,792 of record DASVGV010000086.1, read on the forward strand.
AGCCGTGGTCGGCGCTGGGCGAGGATGACGGGTCGTGACGGTCCGGGCGGCGCGCATCTCGGCGAAGGCGGCGACGTTCTCCGAGTCGGTCATCCGGGAGATGACGCGGCTCGCGCACGCGCACGGCGCCGTCAACCTGGCGCAGGGCTTTCCGGACTTTCCGTGTCCACCCGAGCTCAAGGAGGCCGCGAAGGCGGCGATCGACGCGGACGTCAACCAGTACGCGATCACCTGGGGCGCAGCGGACTTCCGGGAGGCGATCGCGGCCAAGATCGCCCGCACGTACCCGGGCTGGAACGTCGACCCGGAGACCGGGGTGACCGTCACATGCGGGGCGACCGAGGCGATGATGGCGACGATGCTCGCCCTGGTCGACCCCGGCGACGAGGTCATCGTCTTCGACCCGTGGTACGAGAACTACGGTCCCGACGCGATCCTGTCCGGGGCGGTGCCGCGCTACGTGCCCCTGCACGCGCCTGACTGGACGATCGACGAGGACGAGCTGCGAACGGCCTTCTCCGCGCGGACGAGGGCGGTCATCCTCAACACGCCGCACAACCCCACCGGCAAGGTGTTCACCCCGCAGGAGCTGGCCGTCCTCGCGCTGCTCTGCGAGGAGTTCGACGCGCTCGTGGTCACCGACGAGATCTACGAGCACATCGTGTACGACGGGCTGACGCACGTGCCGCCCGCGACGGTCGACGGGCTGCGCGAGCGCACCGTCACGATCAACGCCCTGTCCAAGACGTACG
>DASVGV010000087.1:0-3619 GCA_036379355.1 Mycobacteriales bacterium
GTTGAGAAGGCGAGACCGGCCCAGGCGGCGATCCGCGCCAATATCGCCGACCTCGCTGCCACCGAGGTCAGCCTCGTCGCCGCCGACGCCGTCGCGTTCTCGGCGTCGCCTGGGGGCGCGTTCGACGTCGTCGTCGCCGACCCGCCCTATGCGCTGCCGGCGGTCGAGCTCGCCGGCATCCTCGCCGCACTGCACGCCGGCGGCCGCCTCGCCGCCGACGCCGTGATCGTCGTCGAACGCGCCTGGCGGGACGGGCCGTTCCCGTTCCCGGAGGGCCTGGCCGCGGATCGGTCCCGCCGCTATGGCGACACGATCGTTTGTTACGGTCACGCACTATGACGCGCGCGCTGTGTCCCGGCTCGTTCGATCCGCCGACCCTTGGACACCTCGACATCATCGGCTGCGCCGCGAACCTGTTCGAGCAGGTGACCGTCGCCGTCGTCGTCAACCCCGCGAAATCGGGCCTGTTCCCGGTGGCGGAACGGGTGTCGCTGCTCCGACGTGCGCTGACGCGATGGACGAATATCACGGTCGACTCGTTCGACGGCCTGCTCGTCGACTACGCCGCCCACATCGGTGCGTCCGCGATCGTCAAGGGCATCCGCGATGCCGCCGATGCCGGCTACGAGATGCAGATGGCGCAGATGAACGCGCACCTGGCCGGGGTCCGCACCGTGTTCGTGCCGACCGATCCGGCGCACGCGTTCGTCTCCTCGTCGCTGGTGAAGCAGGTCGACCGGTACGGCGGCGACGTCTCCGACCTGGTGCCGGAGTGTGTCGCCGAGGCGCTCGCACAGCGGCACGGCCACCGCGAGTGACGCCCCACCGCGGCCGGCCACAGCACTGAGCCGCGGGCCGTTGCCCGCGTGGCAGCACCACATCGGCCGGTTTCCTTGTCACACTGGTGAAGCACGTCTGCCGCCGACGGGCGACGGCGGTGATAGCGGCGCGAAGGAGACATGACGGTGTACCGGGTGTTCGAGGCTCTCGACCAGCTCGTGGCGATCGTGGAAGAGGCCAGGGGCCTGCCGATGACCGCCTCCTGCGTGGTGCCGCGCGGTGACGTGCTCGACCTGCTCGACGAGATCCGGGACGCGGTGCCCGCCGAGATGGACGACGCGCAGGACGTGCTCGACCATCGGGACCAGGTGGTCCAGCAGGCTCAGTCCACCGCGGACGAGGCCGTCGCCGGTGCGCAGGCACAGGCGCAGCAACTCGTCGCCGCTGCCCGGGACGAGGCCGCGCAGACCGTCGCCGGGGCCCGGGCCGAGGCCGACCGACTGGTGCGCGACGCCACTGCCCAGGCCGAAGCGGTGCTCGCCCGCGCGCAGGCGGACGCCGACCGCGCCGTGCAGTCGGGCCAGGATCAACACGATTCGCTCGTCGCCCGGGGCCGGGGTGAGGCGGAGCGGCTGCAGGACGCCGGCCGTGCCAGCTACGAGCAGTCGGTGGCCGACGGCCGCGCCGAGCAGGCCCGGCTGGTGGGCTCGTCCGAGGTGGTGCTCGCCGCGCGCCAGCAATCCGCGGAGATCATCGACGCGGCGCAGGACGAGGCCGACCGGCTGCGGGACGAATGCGACCGCTACGTCGACGACCGGCTCGCCGAGTTCGAGGACGTGCTCACCACCACGCTGCGCACCGTCGGCAGGGGGCGGGCTTCGCTGCGGTCGGGCCAAGCGGCGCAGTACGTCGACTGACCGGGCACGCTGCCGCCGGCGATTGGGAATCGGCGCGCCGATCCACTACTCTGGAACGGTTGCCCCTCGCGTCACTGTCGGCGTGCGCGGGCACCGGCCACCGAGATCGTGAAAGTGACATGACGAACGCGCACCCGCAGCACTCCTCGCCCTGGGTCATCGACACCAGGGCGGTCGGACTGTCGCACCGGGACGGGCCTGGCCTCGCGCATCCGTTGTCGATTGAGGCCACCGGCCCGGAGCACACCCTCGCCGGCGTCCTCGAAGTTCCCGCCGACTCGCCGGTCCGTCTGGACGGCCGGCTGGAGTCCGTGTCCGAGGGCGTACTGCTCTCCGGGCAGGTGACCGCCGAAGCCGTCGGGACCTGCGCCCGTTGTCTGGTGGATATCCGGGTGCCGCTCACCGCCGAGGTGCGCGAGCTCTACGCCTACCCCGATTCGTTCACCGCACAGACCACCGACGCCGACGAGGTGCCGCGTGTTGACGAGGACGTCATCGACCTCGCGCCGCTGGTGCACGACGAGCTGGTGCTGGCCATGCCGGCCATCCCGCTATGCCGTCCGGACTGCCCCGGGCTGTGCCCGCAGTGTGGCGAGCGGCTGGAGCTGGTCGGACCGGATCACCGGCATGAGATACTGGACCCTCGGTGGGCGGCCCTGACCGGGCTACTCGACCGGGCGGATTCGAATCCTGCGCAGTCAATTACAGAGGAGAAATAACCGTGGCCGTTCCGAAGCGGAAGAAGTCCCGTAGCACCACCCGCTCGCGCCGGGCGCAGTGGAAGGCCACGCCGCCCACACTCGTCGCCTGCTCGAACCGTGCCTGCGGCCAGCTCAAGCCGCCGCATGTCGTGTGCCCGAACTGCGGCCAGTACGACGGTCGGGTAGTCGTCGGAGTCTGAGCCGGAAACGATGTCGGTTGCTGAATCAAAAGCCGAGAGCGTTCAGGTCTCCCGCGCGGAGCTGCTGACCCAGGTCGGTCTGGATCTGCTGCCGGAGGCGCTGGAGCTGGCACTCACCCACCGCTCCTACGCCTATGAGCACGGCGGCTTGCCGACCAACGAGCGGCTCGAGTTCTTGGGCGACTCGGTGCTCGGCATCATCATCACCGACGAGCTGTACCGCACCCACCCGGACCTGCCCGAAGGGCAGCTCGCGAAGCTGCGCGCCTCCATCGTCAACATGCATGCGTTGGCAGCCGTGGGCCACGAGTTAGGGCTCGGCGAGCTGCTGCTGCTCGGCCACGGCGAGGAGCTGACCGGTGGCCGGCACAAGGCGTCCATCGTCTCGGACGCCGTCGAGGCGCTGCTCGGCGCGCTGTACCTGCAGCATGGCATCGAGCCGGTGCGGGCCGCCGTGCTGCGGCTGTTCCATGGGCTGCTCATGGCCGCACCGCGGCTCGGCGCCGGACTGGACTGGAAGACGTCGCTGCAGGAACTCGCGGCGAGCGCCGGCGCCGGCGCACCCGCCTATGAGGTCGAGGAAACCGGCCCGGACCATGACAAGACCTTCACTGCCCGCGCCGTGATCGGCGGCCAGGAGCGGGGTCACGGCACCGGCCACACCAAGAAGCAGGCGGAGCAGCTCGCCGCGGCCGAGGCCTATCGGTCGCTGATGGACGAGTCGGACGCGGCCGCGCCGCACTGACCGCCCGTGCCTGAGCTTCCGGAGGTCGAGGTCGTCCGGCGCGGCCTGGACGACGCACTGCGCTCGCGCACGATCTCCTCGGTCGATGTCATCGGGGTGCATGGGCCGCGCGCCCTGCGCCGCAATCTCGGTGGACCGGCCGGCTTCACCGCCGCGGTGACCGGTCGCCGTGTCGAAGCGGTGCGGCGCCGCGGCAAATACCTATGGTTCGCATTGGACGACGGCGACGCCGTCCTCGCCCACCTGGGCATGAGCGGGCAGTTCCGGGTCTACCGG
>DASVGV010000088.1:0-31237 GCA_036379355.1 Mycobacteriales bacterium
CCGCGGCGCCGGTGGGCGACCTGCGCTTCGCGGCGCCCGCCCCCGTCCCGGCATGGGACGGCGTGCGGGACGCGACGGCTTACGGGCCGACCGCGCCCAAGGGGCCGTACCCGCCCGGGCTCGACGGGCTGCTCCCGGAGCTCTCGATCGCCGGCGACGACTACCTGAACCTCAACGTCTGGACCCCGGGTACGGACGGCCGGCGCCCCGTGCTGGTGTGGATCCACGGCGGAGCGTTCGTCAACGGGTCCGGTTCGATCCGCGGGTACGACGGCACCCGGTTCGCGCGCGACGGCGTCGTCTGCGTGACCATCAACTACCGCCTCGGCGCCGAGGGCTTCCTGCACGTGGACGGCGCGCCCGCCAACCGCGGTCTCCTGGACCAGGTCGCCGCGCTTACGTGGGTGCGCGACAACATCGCCGCTTTCGGCGGCGACCCGGACACCGTGACGATCGCCGGCGAGTCGGCCGGCGCGATGAGCGTGACCACGCTGACCGCGATGCCGTCGGCGCAGGGGCTGTTCCGCCGGGTGATCGCGCAGAGCGGCGGCGGTCACCACGTGATGTCCGCCGCCACCGCCACCGCGGTCGCCCGCGCGCTGGCCGAGGACCTCGGCGTCGACGCCACGGCCGACGGGTTCCGCTCGGTGTCCACGGACCGGCTGGTCCAAGCCCAGGACGCCCTGTCGCTGCGCATCGCCGCGCAGCCCGACCCGGCCGTCTGGGGAGAGATCGCCGGGGACTCGATGGCGTTCGAACCGTGCGTCGACGGCGACGTGCTCCCGGCCCGGCCCATCGACACGCTCGCCAGGACGACCGCCGGCGTGGACATGCTGGTCGGCAGCAACGCCGACGAGGCCCTGCTCTTCCTCGTACCCAACGGCATGATCGACCTCGTCGCCGACGACATGCTTCTCGCGAGCGCCGCCGGGTTCGGCATCGACGCTGCCGCGCTGGCCACCTACCGTGCGGCCCTTCCGGACGCGACCGCAGGCGACCTGCTGGCGGCCCTGGTCCGGGACCGGACGTTCTGGATCCCGGCCGTCCGCATGGCCGAGACCCGCCTGGAGGCCGGCCTGCCGACCTACGTGTACGAGTTCGCCTGGCGGACGCCGCAGCTGGCCGGCCGGCTCGGGGCGGCGCACGCGTTGGAGATCGCCTTCGTCTTCGACAACCTCGACGACCCGGAGGGCGAGGCGTTCGTCGGGCCCAAGCCGCCGCAGCACCTGGCTGACGCGATGCACGCCGCCTGGGTCGCCTTCGTGACGGACGGCAACCCCGGCTGGGACCCGTACGGTGCCGCCCGTACCGTCATGCGCTTCGACGACGCGAGCGCCGTCGTCCACGACCCGATGCCCGAACTGCGCGCGGTCTGGACCGGCGTCCGCTGACCCCGGCGACTGCGAAGGCGCACCGGTGAGCCTGCCGCACGCGGATCTCGCCGAGGCATGGGCTGCCGCGCGGCCGGACCCGTCGGTACGACACCTCGACCACGCCGCCTGCTCGCGCCAGTCCACCGCAGTCCTACGGGCGGTCGTCACACATCTGCGGCTCGAGGCCGAGGCCGGTGGGTACGCGGTCGAGGAAGCGGCCGCGCCGGTCATTGCGGCCGGTCGCACCGGCCTGGCCCGGTTGCTCGGGCTGACCGCCGACGACGTCGGCTTCGCCGAGTCGGCGCAGGCCGCGCTCGACCGGCTGCTGTCGTGCTGGCCCGGCCTCGGGCCCGGCACACGGGTCGCGGTGACCCGCAGCGAGTTCGGCCCGACCGCGGCGTGGCTGGTCGACCACGGCGCGCTGGTTCTCGACCTCCCCGACGACGAGACGGGCGCGGTCGACCTCGACGCCCTGCCCGCATGGCTCGACCGCGAGCGGCCGGCGCTGGCGGTGCTCAGCCACCTCGCCTCCCAACGAGGCCTGGTCCAGCCGGTGGCGCAGATCGCGCGCGGGTGCCACGAGGCCGGCGTGCCCGTCGTCGTCGACGCGGCCCAGTCACTCGGGCACCTGCGCTGCGACGACGTGGACGCCGACGCGTGGGTGGCGACCAGCCGCAAGTGGCTGGCCGGGCCGCGGGGAGTCGGGGTGCTCGCACTCGCCCCGTCCCTGGCGTCCCGGCTCGAGCTGCGTGCGCCGGCGCGCGGCCCCCAGTGGCAGCCGGGCGACGAACCGGTCGCGCACCGACTCGAGTCCCACGAGGCGCACGTGGCCGGGCGAGTCGGCCTCGCCGTCGCCGTCGCCGAGCACCTGGCCGCCGGACCCGCACGCATCCGGGAGCGACTGGCTGCGCTGGGAAGTCGGGCCGCCGAGGTGCTCACGGTCGCGGGCTGGCAGCCGGCCGCCGGCCAGGGAGGCTCCGCGATCGTGTCGATGGTGCCGCCGCCAGGGGTGGATCCGTTCGCGGTCTGCCGGGCACTGCGCACTGTCCACGCGCTGCTCACCACCTACGCCGGACCGGACCGGGCACCGCGCGACCACTACCCGCCACTGCTGCGCGTGTCCCCGCACGTCGACGCCACCGAGGACGACCTCGCGGCGGCGGCCGACGCCCTCACCGAGGTCACCCGGGCGCTGGCGTGAGGCCCCTCGTCGCGCTCACCGCCGTGCTGGTCCTGCTCGCGGCCTGCGGGCCCGGCCCCGGCATCACGCCCACGGCGTACGCGCACCAGGTGTGCGGCGCGATCAGCGCGTACGAGAAGACGCTGACGGCGCAGGGAACGGCGTACGCGACCGCCCAGAAGGCCGCCGGTCAGGACCCGGTGAAGCTCCAGCAGGCGACAGTGACCTTCTTCGGCCAGCAGGTCGCGGGGTCGGCCACCCTGCTCGCGGCACTCACGAAGATCACCCGTCCGCAGGGGTCAGGGGGCCAGGCGGTCCAGGACACGTTCGTCGCGACGGCGCGCAAGATCCACACCGCGTTCGGCGCGCAGCAGGAGGCCGTCCGCAGCGCGGACGCGGCGAACCGGGTGACGTTCTTCCAGGTGCTCGACGCGGCGCAGCAGCAGTTCTCCCAGGCGGAGCAGGACCTGGCGACCGCGCTGGAGACCGTCGCGGCGAAAGGCAGCCAGCGGCTGAACGACGCGTTCGCGGGCGACGGGACCTGTTCCTCGCTGTGAGGGTCAGTGCGACTCGGCGGGCGCCTCGGCACCTTCCGGGCGGCGCGGCGCCGGAATGCCGGCGAGCAGGGCGTTGACCTCCGCCTCGCGGTAGCGGCGGTGACCGCCGAGGGTACGGATCGATGTGAGCTTGCCGGCCTTCGCCCACCGCGTGACCGTCTTCGGGTCGACGCGGAACATCGCGGCAACCTCGGCAGGGGTGAGCAGGGCCTCCGTGTCGGTACGACCGGTCATGTGAGGACTCCGTTCGGGCGTTGCTGCGTGTTTCACCCACTCTCCCCGGAAACGGACAGGTCGGACATGGCACGCACGTGCCATCTTGGGAGCCACCGATGACTAGTCCAGGTGGGCTCCTCCGGCGCCGCCACGGGCGTGATCTCGGACCATGCACCCCGTCCGGCCGGACTAGGGCGCTCAGCTCGCGTTCTCCCGCAGCTGCAGGTCCCGCCAGCGACGGGCCACCCGTTCGTACGCCGCGGCAGCGCCGGCGCCGTCGCCCCGGGCGAGGGCATCCAGCCCGCCGGCCAGGTCGGCGACCGACGTCTCCTCGGCGAGCGCCTCGCCGAGGAGCGCAGCCAGCCCGCCGTAGTCGAGCTCCACCCGGCCCATCCGGTGGAACTGGTCGAGCCACCGGTCGATCTCCTGCAGGTCCGCGAGCATCGCCACCTGCGGCAGCGTCGCCGCGAGGACGGCGGCCGCGCGGGTCGCCCGGCGACGGCACACGTCCAGGCCCGCGACGAAACGCAGCTCACCGGCGCGCCGGATCTCCTCGGCCGGGTCGAACAGCAGGAACCAGGACAGCGGCACGGTCCAGCACGCGCTGCGGACGTGCGGGACGAGCCCGGGGGAGACCTCGCGCCACCCGGCGAGCTGGTCGGTGGCCTCGTCGGCGAGCGCCGCGGGGACGAACGCGTCCGCCACGATGTCCGGGAGCCCGCCGCGGAACGCGGCCGCCGCCTCCCACACCCGCAGCTGGGTGCGGGCCGGACAGATGTAGGTGACTCCGTCGACGACCTCGACCAGGGCGTGCTCCTGGTCCACGTCGAGAGTCGGCTTCACGATGGCGACCAGCGCGGCTGCACGCTCGGCCGCCACCAGCCCCGCGCGATCGAGTGCCCGCCCGGCGGCGACGTACCGCTCCCACCTGCGCCGCTCGCCCGGCGGCAGCGTCGAGAGCGGGACGAAGACCCGCAGGCTCGCGCTCGAGGCGGGTGCGGACACGACCCGATCCTGCCACCGGTCCGCGCGCGGCCCCGGCGACGACGTACGCTCGACTCCGCCACGCTCTCTCACGAGGAGGGACGGCACGTCGGATCGGTCCCGTCGGCGCTCGCGCCGCCCGGGCCTCGGGTCACCACCCACACACGACAGGAGCGGTACGCATGTCCGCAGTCTTCAGCCCGGCCAACGGCCACGACCGCGCCCACGAGCAGGTGGTGTTCTGCAGCGACGAGGCCAGCGGCCTCCGCGCGATCATCGCGATCTACTCCACGGCTCTCGGCCCCGCGCTCGGGGGGACCCGTTTCTATCCCTACGCCGACGAGACCGATGCGCTCGACGACGTCCTCCGCCTCTCGCGCGCGATGGCGTACAAGGCCGCCGTCTCCGGACTCGACCTCGGCGGCGGCAAGGCCGTCATCATCGGCGACCCGACTCGGGACAAGACCGAGGCGCTGCTGCGCGCGTACGGCCGGTTCGTGCAGTCCCTGGGTGGTCGTTACTACACCGCGTGCGACGTGGGGACGTACGTCCAGGACATGGACGTCGTCGCCCGCGAGTCCCGCTTCGTCACCGGCCGCTCGGAGGAGCACGGCGGGGCCGGCGACTCGAGCGTGCTGACCGCCCTCGGGGTGTTCCAGGGCATGCGGGCCGGCGCCGAGGCGGTCTGGGGCAGCCCGACGCTCGCCGGCCGGCGCGTCGGCGTGGCAGGCGTCGGCAAGGTCGGACGGCACCTCGTCGAACACCTCGTCGGGGACGGCGCCTCGGTCGTGGTCGGCGACGTCGACGCCGCCGCCGTCGCCCGGCTGACCGACGCGTACCCGCAGGTGGAGGTGGGTGACCCGGACACCCTCGTCGGAGCCGACCTGGACGTCTACGCCCCGTGCGCGCTGGGCGGGGCCCTCGACGACGAGACCGTGCCGGCCCTACGGGCCTCGCTCGTGTGCGGCGCGGCCAACAACCAGCTCGCCCACGACGGCATCGAGAAGCAGCTCGCCGACCGAGGCGTTCTCTACTGCCCGGACTACGTCGTGAACGCGGGTGGGCTGATCCAGGTCGCCGACGAGATCGAGGGCTACGTCGCCGAACGGGCCGGCGCCCGCGCGCTGGGCATCTTCGACGTCACCCGACGGGTCCTGGCGACCGCGGCCGACGAACACGTGCCCCCGGTGACCGCGGCCGACCGGGTGGCGGAGCGGCGGATGAGCAGCGTCGGTCGGCTGCGCAGCATCCTGCTGCCCTGACCGCCGGCGGGCGACGATCCCGGCGAAGCGGGCGTCCGCGTCACGACCCGCAGGTCCGGCGCTCCTGTAGACTGGGCACACGAGAAAACCACACCCGGGGCGCGGTCCCCGCATCGAGAAGGTCGAGGGGGTCGAGCCATGGGGCGCGGCCGTGCAAAGGCCAAGCAGACGAAGGTCGCCCGCGAGCTGAAGTACAGCTCCCCCGGCATGGACCTCGACCGTCTGACCAGGGACCTGCAGTCAGACCAGCATCACGTCGCGCCGTCGCGCGACGACGAGGACGCCGCCTACGCACGGTGGTCCGACGAGGACGACGACGAGGACAGCGCAGCCTCCTGACCCGTTCGCAGCGCCGGGTGCACGGGCCGGTCAGGCCGGGTGGGTGCCGGTGCAGCGGGCCCGTACGTCTCCTGGATCGGCGCGCACGCTGCCGGCGATCCACGCGTCCAGGCCGCGCTCCGCGTAGAGCGCAACCAGGTCGTCCGCCGCCGCGGGATCGACGACGGTGACCATGCCCACTCCCTGGTTGAACGTCTGCTCCATCTCCGCCCGCGCCACGCCGCCGGCGTCGGCCAGCCACCGGTAGACCGGTCCCGGCGTCCACGTCGCGCGGTCGACCTCGGCGACCAGGCCGGCGGGTACGACGCGGCCCAGGTTGCCGGCGAGACCCCCGCCCGTGACGTGCGCGAAGGTGCGTACGGGCAGCGCGGCGGCCGCGGCCAGGCAGTCCCGCGCGTAGATCCGGGTGGGGGTGAGCAGCACCTCGCCGAGGGTGGCGCCGCCGAACGCCCCGTCCAGGTCGGCGCCGGTGACCGACAGCAGGTGGCGGACGAGCGAGTAGCCGTTGCAGTGCAGGCCGCTTGCGGCCATGGCCACGACGGTGTCGCCCGGGTGCACCCGGTCCGGGCCGAGGATCGCGTCCGCCTCCACGACCCCGACCGCAGTGGCGGCGACGTCGTACTCACCGGGTCGCATCAGGCCCGGATGCTCGGCTGTCTCCCCGCCCAGCAGGGTGGCGCCGGCCAGCCGGCAGCCGTCCGCGATGCCGCGGACGATGTCCGCCACGAGCTCGGGCTCCAGCCGTCCGATCGCGACGTAGTCCTGCACCAGGAGCGGTTCCGCGCCGCACACCACGAGGTCGTCGACGACCATCGCCACCAGGTCCTGGCCGATCGTGTCGTGGCGGCCCACAGCCTGCGCGATCGCCGTCTTCGTACCGGCGCCGTCGGTCGAGGCGGCGAGCACCGGCCGGGTCCAGCGGTCGAGGTCCAGCCGGAACAGTCCGGCGAACCCACCGAGCCCACCGATCACCTCGGGCCGCGCGGTCGTCGCCACCGACGCCTTCATCAGCTCGACCGCGCGCTCGCCGGCGGCGATGTCCACGCCCGCGGCACGGTAGCTCGCGCCCCCCTCGGCGGCGCCGCTCGCGGTCATCGGGCCGTGGGCCGTCACGGACGCGTCACGGCCGGCCGAGGGCGTCCTCGGCGCCCACGCCCCCCAGCGTCGGCTGGCGGACCGGCTGGTCGTCGAGCAGACCTTGCAGCTCGTCCACACCGTCGCCGCTGTTGGGCACGACGACGCTCGCCAGCTCCGCGGTCACTCCCCGCTCGATGCCCTCGAGCACATGCTTGCCGACGGGGTCGACGTCCGGCAGGGCGATCGGGTAGTTGCCGGTGAAGCAGGCGGTGCACAACCGGTCGCGCGGCTGCTCGCTGGCGGCGATGAGCCCCTCGAGGCTCATGTAGCCCAGCGAGTCCGCGCCGATCGACGCGCAGATCTCGGCGGTCTCCAGGCCGTTCGCGATGAGCTCGGCCTTGCTCGCGAAGTCGATGCCGTAGAAGCACGGCCACGACACCGGTGGCGCCGAGATGCGCACGTGCACCTCGGTCGCGCCCGCCTCACGCAGCATGCGGACCAGGGCGCGCTGGGTGTTGCCGCGCACGATGGTGTCGTCGACGACGACAAGCCGCTTGCCGCGGATCACGTCGGGGAGCGGGTTCAGCTTCAGCCGGATGCCCAGCTGCCGGATCGTCTGGGACGGCTGGATGAACGTGCGCCCGACGTATGCGTTCTTGACCAGGCCGAGGCCGTACGGGATGCCGCTCTCCTCGGCGAAGCCGACGGCGGCCGGCGTACCCGACTCGGGCACGGGGATCACGAGGTCGGCGTCGGCCGGCGCTTCGCGGGCGAGAGCCCGACCGACCTCGACGCGCGTCTCGTGCACCGACCGGCCCCCGATCGAGGTGTCGGGGCGGGCGAGGTAGACGTACTCGAACAGGCAGACGTGCGGGGTGGACTCGGCGAACCGGTGCGAGCGCATGCCGTGCTCGTCGATCGCGACGAGCTCCCCGGGTTCCACCTCGCGCACGAACGAGGCGCCGACGATGTCCAGGGCCGCCGTCTCGCTCGCCACGACCCAGCCCCGCTCGAGCCGGCCCAGCACGAGCGGGTGCACGCCGTGGCCGTCCCGGGCGGCGTACAGCGTGTGCTCGTCCATGAACACGAGGCAGAACGCGCCCCGGAGCTGCGGCAGCACCTCGAGGGCCGCCGCCTCGAGCGACAGGTCCGGCCGGCTGGCGAGCAGGCTCGTGACCAGGTCGGAGTCGGTGGTGGCCCCCATCCGGTCGCGACCGCCGCCGTAGATCCGGCTGACCAGCCGCGCGAGCTCCGCCGTGTTGGTCAGGTTTCCGTTGTGTCCCAGGGCGATGCCGCCGCCCTGACCGGTCGCTCGGAACGACGGCTGGGCGTTCTCCCACGTTCCCGACCCGGTCGTGGAGTAGCGGCAGTGCCCGATCGCCAGATGCCCCCGCAGGGTGTCGAGGGTCGGTTCGTCGAAGACCTGCGCGACCAGACCGAGGTCCTTGTAGACGACGACCGTGGTCCCGTCGCTGACGGCGATGCCTGCCGCCTCCTGGCCGCGGTGCTGCAGCGCGTACAACCCGTAGTAGGTCAGCTTCGCGACGGCCTCGCCCGGTGACCAGACGCCGAAGACGCCGCACTCCTCCCGGGGGCCCTGCTCGACCTCGCAGGATCGGTCGGGGACGGCGGGCGGCGGACGGTCATCCGGCACGCGGACGGCTCCTTGGACGTCGGAGGCGAGCGGGGCTGCGGCGGGGAAGCCTCGAACGCGTCCCAGTCTAGGCGACCCGGTCCGGCCCCGACCTCAGGCGCTCAGCCAGGCCGACGTCGGGTAGAACACGCCCCCCGAGAACGGGACGGCCGGTTGGCCTCCCGGCAGCGTCAGTCCGTTGAAGTTCTGCACCTTCTTCGCCGCGTAGCAGGCCCACACCGTCCGGCTGTTGAACAGGTAGGGCAGGTCGATGGCGAACCGCTCGTTGACCTTCTGGTAGGCCGCGGTCCGCGTCGCCGGGTCCAGGCTCGTGCGGCCCGTGTCGAGAGCGGCCTGAACCAGCGGGTCCTTGTTGCGGGCGAAGTTCAGCGACGAGGCGTTCGTCGCCGCGGCGGTCGTGGTGCTCCACCACTTGTAGTTGAAGTCGGGGTCGGCGGCGTTGAACTGGCGCCACGAGCACGTCTGGAAGTGGCCCTGCAGTGCGTTCGTGATCAGCTGTACCTGCTCGACCTGCTTGATCTTCACCGTCATGCCCGCCGCGCCCCACTGCTGCTGGACGAACTGGGCGGTCTCCCCGTTGCGCGTGTCACTGGTGGTCGCGAACTCGACGACCAGCTTGCCCTTCTCCTTCTCGTACGACTGCACCAGGCTCTTGGCCTTGGCCAGGTCGAACGTGGGATAGAGCTTCGTGCTCTCGGCGTAGGTCGGGTCGTTCGGGAACAGGCCGCGCGCGGGCTTGTAGAGCCCGAAGTTGTGGATCTTCTGGAACGTGTCGTCGTCGAACGCGTAGGCGAGAGCCTGCCGTACCCGCAGGTCGCTCGTGACCGGGTCCTCGCAGTTGACCATCGTCATGCCCATGCTGGGCTCGCCGATGTTGTTGCCCGCGTCGGTGAGGTACTGGAGCGACGACTTGCCCCGCAGGTCGCGCAGGTTGATCGAGTCGCTCGAGTGCATGATGTCGATCGTCCCTGACAGCAGGGCGTTCTCGCGGGCCGTCGAGTCCGAGATCGTCATGTACTCGACCCGGTCGACGTACGGCAGCCCGCGCTGCCAGTAGTGCGGGTTCGCCGTGGCATAGAAGTGCGAGCCAGGGACCCACTCCTCGAAGACGAACGGGCCCGTGCCGATGGGGTGCAGACCGCCCTTGGGGTCCGACAGCGTCTTCGGATGCGGCACGTAGCCGACCTGGGCGCTCAGGTAGTACGGCAGCGCCGGCCAGGGCAGCTTGGTCTTCAGCACGACCGTCATCGGGTCGGTCGCGGTCACCGTGTCCAGGTTCAGCAACGCCGGTCCCGTGAGGCCTGCGTGCTGCACGGCGGTCAGCGCGTTCGCGACCTCCGCCGACGTCAGCGGTGTCCCGTCGTGGAACACGACCCCCGGCCGTACCTTCAGCGTCCACACCGTGTGCTCGGCGTTCGGCGTGAGCGACTCCGCGAGATAGGGCTGGGCCTTGCCCTGGTTGTCGACCGCCATCAGCGTGTCGAACACCGTCGAGGCATAGATCAGCCCGGACGTGTCGAACTGCCCGACGGTCGGCGCGAAGCTGTTGAAGTCGGCCTCCAGCCCGGCTCGCAGCACGCCGCCGCGCCGGGGGGTCGCGCTGGACCGGCCGGTCACCTCCCCGGCCGTGGACCCGCCGGCACCCGCTCCGGTGGAACCTCCGCAGGCGCTCAGCAGCCCGGAGACACCTCCCACGAGCGCGAGACCCGCGGCGGCCTGCGCGCCTCCGGTCAGGAACTGCCGGCGGCTGTAGTCGCGACGCATGGCGGGACGTCCTCTCGATGGGTGTGGGCGAGCCCGGGCTGCGCACGGTACGACATCGCGCAGGCAGCCCCGACGGAAGCCGTCCGCGGCGGGCAGCTTCGGGGCGAATCAGGAGACGGCCGCGACCGCCTTGTCGGACACCGGGGCGCCGGAGTTCGGGAAGTGACAGGCCACCTGGTGCCCCGTGCCGATGTCGCGCAGCACGGGCTCCTCCTGCGCGCACAGGTCCTGCGCCTTCGGGCAGCGCGTCCGGAACCGGCAGCCCGACGGCGGGTTCACCGGCGAGGGCAGGTCGCCCTCGATCCGGCCGGCCTGCGTGTCGGGGGGTCGCGACGGGTCCGGGATCGGGACCGACGCCAGCAGCGCCGTCGTGTACGGATGCGCGGGCGCCGCGTAGAGCACGTCCGGGCTGGCCACCTCGCAGAGCTTGCCGAGGTACATGACCGCGACCCTGTCGCTGACGTTCTTGACCACCGCCAGGTCGTGCGCGATGAACAGCAGCGTGAGGCCGTAGCGGCCCTTCATGTCCTCGAGGAGGTTGAGGATCTGGGCCTGCACCGACACGTCCAGCGCCGAGACGGGCTCGTCGCAGATGATCAGCTCCGGGTCGAGCATCAGCGCGCGGGCGATGGAGATGCGCTGGCACTGCCCGCCGGAGAACTCGTGCGGCCGGCGGTCGGCGTGCGCCTCCATGTCGAGGCCGACCGCGGTCATCACCTCGTCGAGCTTGGCGCGCTGCGCCGCCTTGTCGGCCAACCCGAATGCCTTGCCCCAGATGTTCAGCGGCTCGGTGATGATGTCACCGACCCGCCGCCGCGGGTTCAGGGACGAGATCGGGTCCTGGAAGATCATCTGCATGCGCGGGCGGATCTCGCGCAGCCCCCGAGCCGAGAGCTTGCCGAGGTCGGTGCCCGCGAAGCTCACGACACCCGACGTCGGGCGCGGGATCGACATGATGGCGCGGCCGGTCGTCGACTTGCCGCAGCCGGACTCCCCGACCAGGCCGAGGGTCTCGCCCTGCATGAGGTCGAAGCTGATGTCCGAGACCGCATGGACCTTCTTGCCCGGGCCGGCCGGGAACTCGACCACGAGGTGCTCGACCCGCAGCAGGGGGTTGCTGTCCGTGCCCGTGCGCTGGGCCGGCACCGTCGCGTTCGGGCGTGTGGCGAGCAGGGCGTCGGCGCCCTTGCGGCCGCCCTTGCGCCCTCGCGTCTTGCCGGCACTGCCGACGGGGTACCAGCAGCGGTACAGGTGCCCGGGCTCGGACTCCAGCAGCGGTGGCGCCTCACGGTGGCAGCGGTCCTGCGCGTACGCGCACCGCGGCGCGAACCGGCACCCGACCGGTGTGCGCACCAGATCCGGCGGGCGGCCGGGGATCGCCATCAGCGGTGTGTGGCTGGCCGACTCGAGCAGCGGGATCGACTTGAGCAGCGCCTCCGTGTACGGCATCTGCACGTCACGGAACAGCACGTCGGTCGGTGCCTGCTCGACGACCTGCCCGGCGTACATGACGACGATGTCGTCGGTGCGGCCGGCGACCACCCCGAGGTCGTGCGTGACGAGGATCATCGCCATGTGCCGCTCGCGCTGGGCGGAACCGAGCAGGTCGAGGATCTGCGCCTGGACGGTCACGTCGAGAGCGGTCGTCGGCTCGTCGGCGAGCAGCAGGCGCGGGTTGCAGGCCAGCGCGATCGCGATCGTCACGCGCTGCCGCATCCCGCCCGACAGCTCGTGCGGGTAGGCGCGGGCGCGCTTGGCCGGCTCCGGGATGCCCACCGAACGCAGGAGCTCGACGGCGGTGGCCGCCGCCGTGGTGCGGTTCTGGCCCAGGTGCCTGTGCAGTGACTCGGTGATCTGGCGGCCCACCCGAAGCACGGGGTTCAGCGACGTCATCGGGTCCTGGAGCACCATGGCGATCTCCGGGCCCCACACGTGCGACAGCTCGGCGGGCGTGAGGGCACCGAGGTCGCGACCGTCGAAGCGCACCGCGCCGGTGCGCTCGGCGCTGCCCGGCAGGAGGCCCATCACCGCGCGCGACAGGACGGTCTTGCCCGACCCGGACTCGCCGACGATGCCCAGCGTCCGGCCGCGCTCGAGGGTGAACGAGACGTGGTCCACCGCGCGCAGCACGCCTCGCCGCGTGGGGAAGGCGACGCTGAGGTCGTCGACGTCGACCAGCGGTCCAGCGTGCTCCGGTACGGCTTCTGCGCGGACGGCGGTCACAGCTTGGCCTCCCGGACGTCGAACAGGGTACGGAGCCGGTCGCCGACGAGGTTGAGCGCCAGCACGGTCAGGAACAGGGCGAGGGACGGCCACAGGCAGATGTACGGGTCGGTGGCGAGGTAGGCCTGACCACCGTTCACGATCTTGCCCCAGGTCGCCGTCGGGTCCGCGACCGACAGCCCGAGGTAGGACAGCGCGGCCTCGGCCAGGATCGACACCGCGACGAACACCAGCGAGTACGACATCACGATCGGCACGACGTTCGGCACGATCTCGCGGAACAGGATGCGCCACCGGGAGGCACCGATGCCGCGCGCCGCGGTCACGAACTCGAGGTCCGCGAAGGCCACGGTCGCGCCCCGCACGACTCGGAAGATCGGTGCGATCGAGAGCACGCCGACGGTCAGCGTGATGTTGAACAGGTTGGCGCCGAGGAACGCGACGACGGCGAGCAGCAGGATCAGGGCCGGGAAGGCGAGGGCGACGTTCGCGAGTGCCGTGAGGACCGTGTCCGCGCGGCCACCCAGGAATCCGGCCAGCAGGCCCATGAAACCCCCGACGGCCACGCCGATGGCGATGGACCCGAAGCCGACCACGAGCGACACCCGCGCGCCCACGACGACCCGGGCGAACAGGTCACGGCCGAGCGAGTCGGTGCCGAGCCAGTGGTGGATGCTCGGCATCGCGGACGGTGCCGCGTCCTGGAGGTTCGGCGCGGGGATCGGCAGCACCGAGGCGAAGATCGCACCGAAGATGACGAGCGCCAGCCACCCGACGCACACCCAGAAGAACCAGCCGAGCCTGCGCCGCGGGGCAGCCGTGGGCTCGCTGCCGATAACGTCCGACGGCAGCTGACCGGTCTCGACTCCGAGTCCGAATCCGGACCCGACCGCCAGCGCACCGGCATCCGGGGCCTCGACGGGGGTGACGTTGTCAGCGGGCACGGTCCACCCTTACTCGAGGATCGGCGACGCCGTACAGCAAATCGACGAGGAAGTTGACAAGGACGTAGCCGGTGGCCGCGATGAGGACCCCGCCCTGCACGGTGAGGTAGTCGCGCTGGTAGATGGCCGTCACGATCATCGTGCCGATGCCCGGAAGCGAGAACACCTGCTCCACCACCAGCGCTCCACCGATGAGCGCGCCGATGTTGAGGCCGGCCACGGTCATGAGGCTGAACGTCGAGGGCCGGAACGCATGCCGCATCAGGATCCAGCGCTGCGACATGCCCTTGGCTCGGGCCATCGTGATGTAGTCCTGCTGCAGCGTCGTGATCATGTCGCTGCGCAGCACGCGGAGGTAGACCGCGACCGACCCCAGTCCGAGCGTGACGGAGGGCAGGATCATGTCCTTGAGGTTGGTGAGGGGATCCTGCGTGAGCCGGGTGAAGCCACCCGCGGGTAGCAGTTGGGCCTTCACCGCGAAGAGGAAGACGAGCAGGACCCCCAGCATGAACGAGGGGATGGCCAGCAGGCCGAACGCGCCGCTCGTGCTCAGCTTGTCGAGCAACGACCCTGGTCTTCGGGCCGCCAGGATTCCGAGCGGCACGGACACCGCGAACGCGATGATCTGCGACAGCACCAGCAGCTCGAGCGTCACCGGAAGTCGCGTCTTGAGCTGTGTCGTGACGTCCTGGTGCGTGGTCGAGGACTCACCCAGGTTGCCGTGCACGACGTGGTCGAGGTATTTGACGTAGCGCGTGGTGATCGGCTTGTCCAGGCCCAGCTCGTGATGCTCCTGCGCGATCGCCTCGGCCGTCGCGCCCGGTCCGAGCACGGCGAGCGCGGGGTCACCCGGCAGGAGACTGATCAGGTAGAACGAGGCAAACGTGACCACGAACAGAACCGGAATGAGCATGAGGAAGCGTTTGACGACGTAGCGCACGAGAGCAGGCTCCGCTCAGGCGCTGAGCCACGTACACATGGGATAGAACAGCCCGCCGCTGAACGACAGGGCCGGCTGCCCACCCGGCAGATCGAGGCCGTTGAAGTTCTGCACCTTCTTGTTGGCGTAGCAGCCCCACGTCGTCCGGTTCGCGAAGATGTACGGCAGGTCCTTCGCGAAGCGCTCGTTGACCGTGTTGTAGGCGGCGGTCCGGGTGGCCTCGTCGAGGCTGGTGCGGCCGGTCTGGAGCGCGTCCTGGACCTGCTGGTCCCGGTTGCGGGCGAAGTTCAGCGACGACTGGCCGATCGGCGCGGACGTGGGGATGCTCCACCACACGTAGTTCGCGTCGGGGTTCGGTGCGGCGAACTGCCGCCACGCGGTCACCTGGAACTTTCCGAGCAGCGCGTTGGTGATCAGCTGCACCTGCTCGACCTGCTGGATGCTCACGTCGATGCCAGCAGCTCCCCATTGCTGCTGGAGGAACTGCGCGGTCTCCGCGTTGCGCGTGCTGTTGGTTGTCGAGTACTGGATCTTGAGCTTGCCCTTCTCCGCCTCGTAGGCCTGCACGAGGCTCTTCGCCTTGGCGAGGTCGAACGTCGGATAGAGCTTGGTGCTGCTGGCATACGTGGGGTTACCCGGGAACAGCCCGTACGCGGTCTTGTAGAGCCCGAAGTTGTGCACCTTCTGGTACAGGTCCGCGTTGAACGAGTACGCGAGCGCCTGCCGGACCCGGATGTCGCTCATGACCGGGTCCATGCAGTTGATCATGGACATGTCCATGCTCGGCTCGCCGACGTTGTTGTCCGCGTCGGTGAGGTACTCGATGTTGGGCTTGCCCGGGACGTCGTGCAGGCTGATGGAGTCGCTCGAGTGGATGATGTCGACGGTGCCGGCGAGCAGCGAGTTGTCCCGTGTCGTCGAGTCCGGCATCGTGTTGTACTCGACCCGGTCGACGTACGGCAGGCCCTTGCGCCAGTAGTTCTTGTTGGCGTTCGCGTAGAAGTGCGAACCCGGGACCCACTCCTCGAACACGAACGGTCCGGTGCCGACCGGATGCAGGCCGCCCTTCGGGTCCGAGAGTGTCTTCGGCGTCGGCACGTAACCCAGCTGGCCGCACAGGTAGGTCGGGAACGCCGGCCACGGCGACTTGCAGGTGAACACGACAGTCATGCCGTCGGTCGCCTTGACGGTGTCGAGGTTCAGCAGTGCCGGTCCGGTCAGAGCCGCCTTCTGCACCGCCTGGATCGCGTTCACGACCTCGGCCGAGGTGAGCGGCGTGTTGTCGTGGAACACGACGCCGGGGCGAAGCGTCATCGTCCAGACCTGCTTCTGCGCGTCCGGGGTCATGGTCTGGGCGAGGTAGGGCTGGGGGTTGCCCTGCGCGTCGAGCGACATCAACGTGTCGAACACGGTCGAGGCGTACATGAGGCCAGCCGTGTCGAACTGACCGGTCGCCGGGCTGAAGCTGTTGAAGTCCGACTCGAGGCCCATCCGCAGGGTGCCGCCGCGCCGGGGCGTGGCGCTGCTCCGGCCCGTGATCTGTCCCGAGGTCGACCCGCCACCCGGCTTGCTCGACGAGTTCGAGCTTCCACAGGCGGTGAGGAGGCCACCGGCTCCGCCGCCGACCAGGACGAGGCCTGCCGCCGTGGTCAGGCCCCCGGAGAGGAACTGCCTTCTGCTGTAGTCGCGGCTCATGCCGAACCCCTTCGTTCGTCCCGGTGGATTGGGCATTGCTAACACCACGAGTGCAAATAGACAAGCCTCTGTTGCGTAACGCACCGGGGGGCTACTCTCCCGCCGTGTCCGCCCCTCGTCCGGTGCTCAGCGCACCCGACGGCGACCGCTCGAGCAGCGACCGGAACGCTCCCGACGGGGCGCCTTCCGCGCTCGAATCCGACGGGCGGATCGCCAGATCCGAGCGGACCAAGCACGACATCATCGAGGCCCTGCACGCCCTGCACGCCGATGGCGACCTGTCTCCGACAGCGAGTCGCATCGCCGAACGCGCCGGCGTCTCGCGCCGGACTGTTTGGCAGCATTTCAGCAACTCCGAAGAGTTGATCGTGGTGGCCGCACAGGTAGACAGGGACAAAGTGCGCAGAATGACCGCGCCCGTTCCTCGGGACGGCCCGCTGGCCGACCGCATCACCCTCCTCGTCCGCCAGCGGTCGCGGGTCTTCGAAGCGATGGCGCCGGGTTGGCGGGCCGCCCGCATCTGGCGGCACACGTCGCCGCAACTGCGGCGCGACCGCGAGCAGATGCTCCGGGCCGCACGCACCGAGCTAGAGGAGATCTTCGCCCCCGAGCTCGCGCAGCTGGCACCCCGTCACCGCCGCCCGCTGGTCGACGCCCTGATGGCGGTCACCTTGTGGAGCTTCTGGGAGTCGCTGCGCACCGATGTCGGCCTCACCGTCGCCCGCGCCCGGGGCCTCGTGCTCCAGACGGTCACGGCGCTGTTGCGCGAGGCGGGCTTCCCGTCCTGACGGTCGACCGCCTCAGGCGCTCAGCCAGGTGCACATCGGATAGAAGATCCCGCTGGTGAAGCTCAGCGCGGGGGACCCGTCAGGAAGGTTCAGCCCGTTGAAGTTCTGCACGTTCTTGCGCGTGTAGCACGCCGTCACGATCTTGTAGCCGAACAGGTACGGGAGATCCTTGGCGAACCGCTCGTTCACCGTGTTGTAGGCGGCGATCCGGTCGGCCTTGTTCAGGCTGGTCCGGCCCTTCTCGAGAGCGGCCTGCACCAGCGGGTCCTTGTTCCGGGCGAAGTTCAGCGACGACTGGCCGATCGGGGCGGAGGTCGGAATGCTCCACCACACGTAGTTCGAGTCCGGTGTGGGCGCGGCGAACTGGGCCCACGCCGTCGTCTGATACTGGCCCAACAAGGCATCGGTGATCAGTTGTACCTGCTCGACCGTCTTGATCGTGACGTCGATGCCGATGTCCTTGTACTGCTGCTGGAGGAACTGCGCCGTCTCCGCGTTGCGGGGGTCGCTGGTCGTCGCGTACTCGATCTTCAGCGGCCCCTTGTCCTTCTCGTAGTCCTGCACGAGCGCCTTCGCCCGCGCCTGGTCGTACCGGGGGTACATCGCGTTGGTCTTGGCGTAGTCGGGGTTACCCGGGAACAACCCGTACGCCGGCGGGTACAGGCCGAAGTTGTGCACCTTCTGGTAGAGGTCGATGTTGAAGCCGTACGCCATGGCCTGCCGGACCCGCAGGTCGCTGACCGGGGCGGCCTCGGTGTTGCACATGGTCATGCCCATGTTCGGCTCGCCAAGGTGGCTGTCGGCGTCGGTGACGTACTGCACCGACGAGTTTCCCATCAGGTCATGCAGGTTGATCGAGTCCCCCGAGGTCATGACGTCGATGGTTCCGGCAAGCAGCGACTGCTCCAGCGAGACCACGCTCGGGATGGTGCTGTACTCGACCCGGTCGACGTACGGCAGCCCCTTGCGCCAGTAGTTCGGGTTGGCCTTGGCATGGAAGTACGAACCCGGCACCCACGCGTCGAAGACGAACGGGCCGGTGCCGACCGGGTGCAGGCCACCCTTCGGGTCCGACAGCGTCTTCGGCGACGCGATGTATCCGAGCTGTCCGGTGAGGTAGAGCGGGAACGCCGGCCACGGCGTCTTCGTCGTGAACACCACCGTCATCGCGTCCTGTGCCTTGACCGTGTCCAGGTTCAGCAGCGCCGGCCCGGTCAGCACCGCCTGCTGGACCGCGCGGATCGCACCCACCACCTCCGCGGACGTCAGCGGCGTCCCGTCGTGGAACACGACGCCGGGCCGCAACGTCATCGTGAACACGTTCTGTTCCGCGTTGGGCGTCATGGACTGGCAGAGGTACGGCTGCGCGTCACCGTTGGCGTCGATGAACATCAGCGCGTCGAACACGGTCGCCGCGTACATCAGGCCGTTGGCGTCGAACTGGCCGGTCGGCGGAGCGAAGCTGTTGAAGTCCGAGTTCACGCCGACTCGCAACGTGCCACCGCGCCGCGGGGTCGTGCTCGTGCGGCCACTGACCTCGCCCGAGGAGCTGCCGCTGCCCCCGGCGTTGGAGCCGCCACCACAGGCGGCGACGAGACCGCCCATCCCGCCGACCACGGCGAGGCCCGCCGCGGTCTGGAACCCACCCGAGAGGAACTGCCGGCGGCTGATGCTGTTCACGAGGGCTGCTCTCCTTCGCCCCGCTGGGAGGGGACGGGGGGTTGCTAGCACCGCGCGAACCGTCCGCGCAAGGGGCGCTTACAGCAAGGGGAGCCAGGCCGACAAGTCCGCGTTCCGGCCGCTTGCCTGCACATCGCCGGCGGCGACGGCGTCGGCCCACTCCCGGCGGCCGGTCGTGACCAGCACGAAGGCGACCGGACCGCACTCGACCACGTTCGGTGGAGTTCCCCGCGTGTGCCGCACACCATCGCCGACCTGGACGGCGGCGTACGGCGGCACCCGCACCTCGACCGCCTTGCCCGGGTGCCGTTCGGCCAGCACGTCGGCCAGCATGCGCACGCTCGCCCGCAGCGCCTGCCGGTCCACGCCTGCGCCGGCGTCAAGAGCGTGCACGACGAGTTCGTTCACGCGCGTCCGCAGCATCGCCGACGCGCGGATCGGTCCGCGCCGGGCGGCGACCACCGGGTCCGTGGCGCCGAGCAGGTCCATCTGCGCGCGGGCCCGGCGGCGCTCCGCGTCGAAGAAGGTGACCAGGTCACCCGCCGATAGTCCTTGCGCCGCAGCGACTTCGCGAGCCGCGATCTCCTCGGCCGCAGCGGGATAGTGCGCGACGTAGGCGGCTACCGTCAGCGGGGCGGTCCCCCGGGGTGGTGGCGCAGCCGCGGCCGCGTCGGCGAACGCGCTCGACACGTGCGCGAGGTGGACGGCGAGATCGCCCACGCACCAGCCAGGCAGCGACGACGGCCGACCCAGATCCTTGTCGGTCAGGCCGGCGAGCCACGCCGCGACCAGGTCGGCCTGCGCGTCGTACGCCGCGACCAGGAGAGGGTCGAGTCCGGGCGCCATCGTGCCGGCAGCCGGCTACCCGAACAGGGCAGGCAGCGTGCCCTCGTGCGCCGCCCGCAGCTCGTCGAGCGGGATCTCTCCGACTCCGGCGAGCGCAAGTGTGGAGCCACCGGTCGTCCCCAAGCGCGATATCGCGATTCCAACTGTGGCACAGCGTCTTTCGAGCTCTCCGACAGCATCCTCCGGGAGCGAGACCACCGCGCGGCCGGAGGACTCCGAGAACAACGCGACGAACGGGTCACCGGGCAGGGTCGCGGTGCAGCCGATGTCCCGCCGCAGGCAGGCCTCCGTGAGGGTCACGGCCAGCCCGCCGGCGGACACGTCGTGCGCGGAGGAGAACCCGCCCTCGCGCAACACGTGGAGCAACGCGCGCTCGGCGTCGAAGTCGACGCGCGGCGGGCGGCCACCCAGGTGCCGGTGCGCCGACCAGGCCCATTCGGAGCCGGACAGCTCATCGTGCGTCGCGCCGATGAGGAGCACCGCCTCGCCGGCGGTGGTGAACCCGGCGGGCGTTCGGCTGCGCACGTCGGCGTGCAGGCCGAGCACCCCGACGACGACGGTCGGGTTGATCGCGGTGTCGCCGGTCTGGTTGTAGAAGCTGACGTTTCCGCCCGTGACGGGAAGGCCGAGTGCCCGGCAGCCGTCGGCCAGGCCGCGCACCGCCTCGGCGAACTGCCACATCACCGCCGGGTCCTCGGGCGAGCCGAAGTTCAGGCAGTTGGTGACGCCGACCGGCTCCGCGCCGGTCACCGCGACGTTGCGGGCCGCCTCGACCAGCGACAGCTGCGCGCCGGCGTACGGGTCGAGCGCCGCGTAGCGGCCGTTGCCGTCGAGGCTGATCGCGACGCCGAGCCCCGCGTCGTCCAGCCGCAGCAGGCCGGCGTCCTCGGGCTGCGCCAGCACCGTGGACCGCAGCACGTAACGGTCGTACTGGTCGGTCACCCAGGCCGGCGAGCAGACGTTGGGACCGGCGACGACTGCGAGCAGCGCGGCGCGCAGGTCGGCCGGTCGCGGCAGTCGCTCTGCCGGGTCCGCCTGCCGGTCGTCCAGCCACAGCGGCCGGGCGAGCGGCCGCTCGTAGACCGGTCCCTCGTCGGCGAGCGAGGCCGGCGGCACATCGACGACACACTCGCCATGCCACTCGACCTCGAGCCGTCCGGTGCCGGTCACCTCCCCGACCACGGTCGCGAGAACACCCCACCGGGCGCAGACCGCGAGGGCCTCGTCGACATGCTCGGGCGCGACGATCGCGAGCATGCGCTCCTGCGACTCGGAGGACAGCACCTCCCACGGCTCCATCGACGGCTCGCGCAGCGGTACGGCGTCGAGAGTCACGCGCATGCCCTGACCGCCGGCAGCGGCGGTTTCGCTGATGGCGCAGGTGAAACCGGCACCCCCGAGGTCCTGGATGCCGACGACCAGCCCGCGGTCGTACATCTCCAGGGACGCCTCGGTGACGATCTTCTCCTGGAACGGGTCGCCCACCTGCACCGCGGGCCGGTTGACCGGGCCGTCCTCGTCGAAGGTCGCGGACGCGAGCACGCTGACGCCGCCGATACCGTCGCGCCCGGTGCGCGCCCCGTACAGGATCACCTGGTTGCCGACGCCCGAGGCCTTCGCCGTCTGTAGCCGCTCGCGGGGCAGGACTCCGAGGCACAGGGCGTTCACGAGCGGATTGCCGTCGTACGAGGGGTCGAAGGCGATCTCGCCGCCGATGTTCGGCAGCCCCAGGCAGTTGCCGTATCCGCCGACACCGGCCACCACGCCGGTCACCAGCCGCCGCGTGTCCGGGTGGCCGACGTCGCCGAAGCGCAGGCTGTCCATCACGGCGATCGGACGGGCACCCATCGCCAGGATGTCGCGGACGATGCCGCCCACGCCCGTCGCCGCCCCCTGGTACGGCTCGACGTACGACGGGTGGTTGTGCGACTCGACCTTGAAGGTGACGGCGAGGTCGTCGCTGACCGCGACGACGCCGGCGTTCTCCCCGATGCCGGCCAGCATGCGCTCACTCTTCGGCAGGTCGCCGAACTGGCGCAGGTGCACCCGGCTGGACTTGTACGAGCAGTGCTCCGACCACATGATCGCGTACATCGACAGCTCGCACTCGGTTGGCCGGCGCCCGAGGATGTCGCGGATGCGGCCGTACTCCTCCGACCGAAGACCGAGGTCGGTGTACGGCTGGTCCAGCTCCGGCCCCTCCGCGGCGGCGGCCACGGTGTCGACCACGACGGTCGGCGTGCTCATGCGAGAGCCGGTGCCGACAGCACCGAGGAGAACAGTGCGAGCCCGTCGGCCCCGGCGCCGACGAGCGGGTCGCAGGCGTGCTCGGGGTGAGGCATGAGGCCGACGACGTTGCCCCTCTCGTTGCAGATGCCGGCGATGTCACGCAGCGACCCGTTGGGGTTGGACCCGGCGTACCGGAACACCACGCGGCCTTCGCCCTCGAGCCGGTCCAGCGTGGCGCGGTCGGCGGTGTATCGGCCCTCACCGTGCTTCACCGGGGCCACGATCGTGTCCCCGACCGTCAGCGCGGAGGTCCAGGCCGTAGCCGCGTTCTCGACCAGCAGCGGCTGGTCGCGGCACACGTAGTGCAGGCCGGCGTTGCGCAGCAGCGCGCCGGGCAGCAGGTGCGCCTCGCACAGCACCTGGAAACCGTTGCAGATCCCGAGCACGGGCAGGCCGCGGCCGGCAGCCTCGACGACCTCGCCCATCACCGGCGCGAACCGGGCGATGGCGCCGCACCGCAGGTAGTCGCCGTACGAGAAGCCGCCGGGCAGGACCACCGCGTCGACCCCCCGCAGGTCGTGGTCCGCGTGCCACAGCGGCACGCCCTCCGCGCCCGCGAGGCCGACCGCGGCGACGACGTCGCGGTCGTCGAGGCTACCGGGAAACGTCACCACGCCCACGCGTACCGCCACGGGGCGAGTCTACGGGGACGGCCGCTCAGTTCCGCCTGGTCGCAAGTCTCTGCGCCGGCGAGCCGTCCCGCGTGTGCAGCCGCCTGGTCATGCGCACGATCGATCCGGTCTCGGCGGCCCGCTCGAAGCGCAGCTCGTCCACCAGGGCCTGCATGAGCAGCAGGCCCCGGCCGGTCTCCGCGTCGCCGGCGACGGACCCGTCGATGCCGGGCAGCAGATGCTCCGGGAGCCCCGGCCCCTTGTCCTCCACGTCGATCGACACCACGTCACCACGGACGGTCAGGTGCACCTCGTACTCGTCGCCGGCGCCGCTGTGGCGAATGACGTTCCCGCAGGCCTCGGAGAGCGCCAGCTCCACGTCACCCACCTCGCCGCGGTCGAAGCCGATGGCCCCGAGGACGTCGGACGCGACCGTGCGCGCCAAGGGGACGCTGGCCGCGTCGCGCGGCAGGCACAGCGTCAGCGTCAGCTCCATGATCGGACCGTGCCCATCAGGCACGCCACTGACACCTGCGGTCGCGCCGGTCAGCTCTCGACGCGGACCGCGAAGTCCTCGATGACGGGGTTGGACAGCAGCCGCTCCGCCAGCTCGCGGACCCGGGCAAGCGCCGCCTCGTCGACCTCTCCGTCCACGTCGACCTCGAAGTGCTTGCCCTGCCGGATGCCGGCGATGCCCGTCACCCCGAGCGTCGGCAGCGCGCCCAGGATGGCCTGCCCTTGCGGGTCCAGGATCTCCGGCTTCAGCATGACGTCGACGACGACGCGAGGCATCTCAGGCACCCAGCAGGTAGTCGCCGAACGACAGCCCGGTCAGTCGCTCGTACGCCTCGACGTACCGCGACCGTGTGGCCTCCACCACCTCGTCCGGCAGCTCGGCGGCCTGCCCACGCTTCCCGCTGTCGATGAGCCAGTCGCGCACGTACTGCTTGTCGTACGACGGCTGCGCCTGGCCGGGCGACCACTGGTCGGCGGGCCAGAACCGCGACGAGTCCGGGGTGAGGACCTCGTCGGCCAACCGGAGCCCCCCGTCGTGGTCGCGGCCGAACTCGAGCTTGGTGTCCGCCAGCAGGATGCCGTTGGCCGCCGCCAGCTCGGACGCCCGGGTGAACACGGCGAGGGTGAGCCGCTCGATCTCCGTGGCGAGATCGGCCCCCAGCAGGTCGGCGGCCTGCTCGCGGGTGATGTTCTCGTCGTGCACGCCGATCTGTGCCTTGGTGCTGGGTGTGTAGATCGGCTGCGGCAGCCGGTCACCGTCCTTCAGGCCGGCCGGCAGGGAGTGCCCGGAGATCGCCCCGGTGGCTTGGTAGTCCCGGAAGCCGGAGCCGGTGAGATAACCGCGGGCCACGCACTCGACCGGGGCCATCTCCAAGCGGCGGCACAGCATCGAGCGGCCCGCGAGCTGATCGGCGTACGGCTGGAGCTCTTCGGGGTACTCGGCGACCTTGGCGGTGATGACATGGCTCGGCACCAGGTCGGCCAGCTGCTCGAACCACCACAGGGACAAGCCGGTCAGCACGGCGCCCTTGTCAGGGATGGTGGTCGGCAGGATCACGTCGAAGGCGGAGATGCGATCGCTGGCGACCAGGAGGATGGCCTCGACGCCGTCCTTGGCCTGCACCGAGAACAGCTCGCGGACCTTGCCGGAGCCGAGATGGGTGAGGCCGGAGAACTGCTCGTCGGCGAGTGGCACGCCGCGAGCCTATCGAGCCGGCCGCTAGGTCAGGGCCGCCAGCCGGTCGAACACGGGACCGAGTCGCTCGAGGTACCGCTCCGGGCGGCACACCTCGTCGAGCCGCCGCTCGTCGAGCGTCTGGCCGGCGTCTGCGGCGGCCTTCCGCAACGTCTCGCGGAACGGCACCCCGGTCTCCCAGGTCTGCATGGCCGCCCGCTGGGTGAGGGCGTAGGCGTCCTCCCGCGACAGGCCGGACTCCACGAGCTCCAGGAGCACCGCACTGGTGTAGATCAAGCCGCCGCTCGCATCGAGGTTCGCGCGCATCCTCGCCGTGTCGACGACGAGCCCGGTGACCAGCCGGGTGGTCAGGTGCAGCAGGTAGTCGGTAGCGATCGACGCGTCCGGCAGGGCGATCCGCTCGGTCGAGGAGTGGCTGATGTCGCGCTCGTGCCAGAGCGGTACGCCCTCGAGCACGGGGACGTACTGAGCGCGGACGATGCGGGCCAGGCCCGCAATGCGCTCGCTCATGATCGGGTTCTTCTTGTGCGGCATCGCACTCGAGCCCTTCTGGCCCGCGCCGAACGGCTCGGACAGCTCGCGCACCTCCGTGCGCTGCCCGTGGCGTACCTCGAGCGCGACCGCCTCGCACACCGTGGCCAGGCCGGCGAGGGCCGCGACCCAGGAGGCGATGCCGTCGCGCAGGACGACCTGCGTCGCCACCGGCGCGGACGTCAGGCCGAGCGCTGCCGCGACGTGCCGCTCCACGTCGGGTTCGATGTTCGAGTACGTGCCGACGGCTCCGCTGATCTTGGCGATCGCGACGTCGGACCGCGCGGCGCGCAGGCGGTCGCGGCAGCGGGCCAGGCCGAAGGCGAAGTCGGCCACGCGGTGACCGAACACGTCGGGCTCGCCGTGGATGCCGTGCGTGCGGCCGACCCGTACCGAGTCCCGGTGGGCGAGCCCCAGGTCGCGCAGCGCGACCACCAGCGCATCGGCCTTGGCCAGCAGCAGGTCGGTGGCGTCGACGAGCTGGAGGGCCAGCGCCGTGTCGAGCAGATCCGACGACGTCATGCCGAAGTGCACGTAGGCGGCCGCCTCGCGCGGGGTGGTGTTGTCGGCCCAGGCCGACAGGAAGGCGATCACGTCGTGCTGGGTCACCGCCTCGATCGCCGCGACCGCCTCGGGGGTCGGGGGCGGGGCGTCGCGGACCGGCTGCACGCAGTCGGCCGGCACCCGTCCCGCGGCGGCGTGCGCCTCCAGCGCCAGGACCTCGACCCGGCACCACAGGGCGTACTTGTGCGCCTCCGACCAGACCTCGCCCATCTCGGGCAGGGTGTAGCGCCCGATCACCGGCTCCGCGCCCTTCTCATGGGCGCTCCGCCCGTTCGCACCGCACCCCGGCGCTCACTGGCTGCGCGCCGTACCCATGGGCGCTCGCCGGTTCGCGCCACACCCCGGCGCTCACTGGCTGCGCGCCGCCTTCTCGAAGTCGTCCTTGAAGGTCACCAGCTTCGCCCGCAGGTCCGGGTCGCCGATCGCGAGGATCTGGACCGCGAGCACCGCGGCGTTCTTGGCCGCGTTGACGCCGACCGTGGCCACCGGCACACCCGGCGGCATCTGCGCGATCGCCAGCAGCGCGTCGAGCCCGTCCAGCGCACCGCCCTTGATCGGGATACCGATGACCGGAAGCGTCGTGTGCGCAGCGACCGTGCCGGGCAGCGCGGCCGCCATGTTGGCGCCGGCGATGACGACCTCGATGCCCCGGTCCTCGAGCCGCTCGATCCACTCGACCAGCGCCTTGGGCGCACGGTGCGCGGACAACACGGTCTCGTCCCACGGGACCTCGAACGTGTCGAGCATCGCGCCCGCCTGGCTCATGATGTTGCCGTCGCTGGGCGCGCCGGAGACGATCGCGACGCGGGGACGGTTGCTCATGCGGTGGCTCCCTGGTCCAGAGCGTAGTGACCGATGTCGGTGCGGTGGTGGCCGCCGGGCAGGTCGATGCGAGCCAGCAGCGCGTACGCCGAGTCTCTCGCATCCGCGAGATCCGCGCCGACAGCGGTCACCGAGAGAACCCGGCCGCCACTGCTGACCACCCGGCCGTCGGGCTCCCGGCGGGTCCCGGCGTGCAGGACGCCGGGCGCGGTCAGCGGCCCGCGCAGCACGCCGCCCAGCTGCGGGCGGAGCGGATAGCCCGGCGCGGCGAGGACGACCGTGACGGCGCTTCCCGTCTTCCATGCGGGGCGTTCGCCGCGCAGCAGGCGCGTGATCGGCGTGTCCAGCAGCGCCAGCACGGCTTGCGTCTCCGGGTCGCCGAACCGGGCGTTGAACTCCACCACCTGCGGCCCCGACGCCGTCAGTGCGAGCCCCACGTAGAGCAGCCCGCGGAACGGCGCCCCGCGCCGGTCCATCTCCGCGACCGTGGGCCGGACGATGCGGCCGAGCGCGTCGTCGACCAGGCCCTCCGGCGCCCACGGCAGCGGTGCGTACGCGCCCATCCCCCCGGTGTTGGGGCCGGTGTCACCGTCACCGACGCGCTTGTGGTCCTGCGCGGGGATCAGGGGCACGACGCCACCATCGGTGACGACGCAGAACAGCGACACCTCCGGACCGTCGAGGTAGGTCTCGACGACCACGTCGTGACCACGGCCGTGCGCGATTGCCTCGGCGCGGTCGTCGGTGACGACCACGCCCTTGCCGCCCTCGAGGCCGTCGTGCTTGACGACGTACGGAGCATCCAGGTCGCCCAGCACCTGACGAAGTCGGGACTCGTCACCGGCGGCGACGTGCCACGAGTGCGCCGTCGGCACGCCGGCCGCTGCCATGACGGACTTCGCAAAGGCCTTCGAGCCCTCCAGGCGCGCCGCCGCGGCGGTCGGACCGAAGACGTCGAATCCGTTGTCGCGCAACGCATCTGCGGCGCCCGCAACGAGCGGCCCCTCGGGTCCGATGACGACGTAGTCGGCGCGGACGTCCTCGGCGACGCCCACGACGGCAGCGCGGTCGGAGACGTCCAGCGCGCGGGGTTCGGCGAGCGCCGCCGTCCCCGCGTTGCCGGGCGCGCAGACGATCGACGAGACCGCGGGGTCCGCGGCCAGCGCCGCGACCAGCGCGTGCTCGCGGGCACCCGCCCCGACGACCAGGACCCTCACGCGCCGCTCACAGCAGGTCGCGGGTGACGATGGTCTGGTCGCGCCCCGGACCCACACCGATCGCCGAAATGGGCGCACGGACCAGGTCCTCCAGCGCGCGGACGTACGCCTGCGCGTTCGCCGGCAGGTCACCGAACGCGCGGCAGCCGCTGAGGTCGTCGTTCCATCCGGCGAAGTCCTCGTAGACCGGTCGCGCATGGTGGAAGTCGGTCTGTGTCATGGGCATCTCGTCCACGACCGTCCCGTCCGGAAGCTCGTACGCCACGCACACCGGCACCGTGTCGAAGCCCGACAGCACGTCGAGCTTGGTGAGGAAGTAGTCGGTGATGCCGTTGACGCGGGTCGCGTACCGGCCGACGACCGCGTCGAACCAGCCGGTACGCCGGGGGCGGCCGGTGTTCACGCCGAACTCGCCGCCGATGCGCCGCAGCTCCTCGCCGACCTTGTCGTCCAGCTCGGTGACGAACGGCCCCGAGCCGACCCGGGTCGTGTACGCCTTGAGGATCCCGACGACGGAGGTGATCCGCGTCGGTCCGATCCCGGACCCCGCGCACGCGCCGCCCGCCGTCGGGTTGGAGGACGTGACGAACGGATAGGTGCCGTGGTCGACGTCGAGCAGGGTTCCCTGCGACCCCTCCAGCAGCACGACCTTGTCCGCCCGGAGCGCCTCGTCGAGGACGCGTCCGGTGTCGGCGATGTGCGGCCGCAGCCGCTCGGCGTAGCCGGCGTACTCGGCGCAGACCGCGTCGACCGCGATGCCGGTGCGGTTGTAGACCTTGGTCAGGACCTGGTTCTTCTCCCGCAGGGCCAGCTCCAGCTTGGCGCGGAAGATGCCGGGGTCCAGCAGGTCCTGCACCCGGATGCCCATGCGGGCGACCTTGTCGCCGTACGTCGGTCCGATGCCGCGGCCGGTCGTGCCGATCTTCGCGGCGCCGAGGTAGCGCTCGGTCACCCGGTCGAGCGCCCGGTGGTGCGGCATCACCAGGTGGGCGTTGGCCGACAGGAGCAGGCGGTCGACCGAGACGCCGCGCTCGGCGAGGCCGTCCATCTCCTCGACGAGCGCACCGGGGTCGACCACGACGCCGTTGCCGATCACCGGGATGCAGCCCGGCGTGATCACCCCTGACGGCAGCAGCTTGAGCGCGTACGACTCCCCGTCCGGCGTGACCACGGTGTGGCCGGCGTTGTTGCCGCCCTGGTAGCGGACGACGTAGTCGACGCGGGTGCCGAGCAGGTCGGTCGCCTTGCCCTTGCCCTCGTCGCCCCATTGCGCGCCGATCAGCACGACGGCCGGCATGGACGATCCTTCCCAGCAGCAGGCGAGCCCGCTGCCGCCGACCGTTCCGGCGTTGCAACGGGCTCCGTGACGGACCGATCGTAGCGACCCCGATGGCCTCCAGCGGCCGTTACGCTCGCGAGGTGCCCCGTCTTCCCGGCGTCCCCGACCTCGTCGCCCTGCTGCGGGCGCAGACCGAGGCGCTCGTCGCACTCCCGGCCACGGTGGCGGCACTCCAGCGGAGCGTCATCGCACTGGGCGACACCCTGACCGCCGGCCGCGACACCGTGCTGGTCGTCCAGCGACTCGCACTGCGGCTCGAGGCGCTGCTCGACGAGCTCGAGCCCTCGCTGCGCACGCTGGCGCCGGGCCTCTCGCGCGCGGCCACTCTGCTGGAGGACCCCGTGGTGGAGACGATCCCCGACCTGATCCGGCGGCTGCAGACCGAGGCACTTCCGCTGCTGCGGGCGGTCAGCGAGACGCAGGCGCGCCTGATGCAGCTGCCCGGCGCCGCCTTGATCGGTGCGATGGCCGGGCGCCGGCCGGACCCGGTGCGCACGCCCCACCCGGAGGCGTAGCGCGCTAGCGCGGCGCCGACGGGTCGCAGTCGGCGAGGAACCCGGTGATGCGGTCCGCCTCGTCGGTCTCGCCGATGGCGGTCGCCGCCCGGCCGAGTGCGGCCAGCGCGCGGAGGAAGCCCCGGTTCGGCCGGTGCGACCACGGCACCGGACCGTGCCCCTTCCACCCGCTGCGGCGCAGCGCATCGAGCCCGCGGTGGTAGCCGGTACGGGCGAACGCGTACCCGCTGACGACCTCGCCGCGCGACAGCGCCTCCTCGGCCAGGACGGCCCACGCCAGGCTGTCCGCCGGGTGCGCCGCCGCGACGTCCGCGGCCGCGGTGCCCGCGTCGAGGGCGGCCGCCGCGGCCGGCTCACCCGGAAGCAATGTCGGGGGCGGGTCACCCAGCAGGTTCGGGTGGCTCACCGCGCGTCCCCTCCCGTCACGTGATCGGGGCCGTCCACGCCGCGCTCCACGCGACCGCGTCGACGACGTCCGACCGGCCGGGCAGCCGCTTCTCGACGGCGAACTGGCGGGCGATGGACGCCGACTGCGGGCCGAAGTACCCGTCGACGGTGATGTGCCAGCCGCGCCGGGCCATCCGCGACTGCCAGACGAGAACGTCGGAGCGCTTCTGCGACTCCAGCGCCGTCGTCAGCGTGGTGCCGGGGAAGGCGGGCACGGGGCCGGCGACGTACGTGCTCACCGTGCGGATCTCCGCGCTGCTCTTCGGCGGCGCCAGGCTCCCGCGCGTGGTGCCCCGCGAGACGGTGCCCAGCCCGAGCTTGCGGCTGCACGCCGGCCACGGCTCCCAGCCCCGCAGCGCTTGCAGGCGCGCGGCCGCTTCGTCCTGGGTGGCCGGGGAGGCCGACGACGGCAGGCCGCCGTACCCGAGGCCACGCCAGGTGCGCAGGTTGAACTGGTACGCGCCGTAGTAGCCGTTGCCCGTGTTGATGCCGTAGTTGCCGCCCGACTCGCAGGCACGCAGGGCCGCGAAGTCACTGGCGGTCGCCGCGTCCGAGGCGCGCGCGGCGGTGGACGGTGCCGCGGCCGCGGCCCCGGCACCGGTCACGACCAGCGTCGTTGCCGTGGCACCGGTGGCGAGCACCGCACCCGCCTTGCCCGCGGCCGCGCCGAGGTCGACATCGATCAGCGGCGCGGGGTCGCCACGGTGGCGTCCGGGCTGCGGGTTGCGAGGTCGCGTGTGAGCACCCACGAAAGACGGTCCTTCCCCTGCCGCCTGCGGGGTGAGCTGTCGGGTGAGGGCCGGGGACCGGCCCCGCCGCACATCCCGGACCGAGCAACGGTCCGGGATCACGGCTTGACCCCGAGGGCACATCGCGCTGGGTGGGCCCGTGATGAGGTGGGTCCCCCGCTCCTGCCGTACGCGGATCGGGTACGCCCCGGCCGGCAGGATTCGGCGTCCCGGGACGAGCCGGCGTCGCTGCCGGCCGGAAGGAGCGTATCCGTCCCGCCGCCTGGCGGGTCGGCTTTCGGTGGAGCTAGGCCGCGAGGGTCGTGCCGGCCGACCGGAGGTCCTCGCACGCCTGCACGACCCGGGCGCTCATCGACGTCTCCGCCAGCTTGGACCAGGTCCGCGGGTCGTACGACTTCTTCACGCCCACCTCGCCGTCGACCTTGAGCACGCCGTCGTAGTTCTCGAACATGTGCCCGGCGACCGGCCGGGTGTAGGCGTACTGGCAGTCGGTGTCGACGTTCATCTTCACGACCCCGAAGTCGAGCGTCGCCCGGATCTCTTCGAGGGTCGAGCCCGACCCACCGTGGAACACCAGGTCGAACGGCTTGTCGGTCTTGGCCTTGGTCTTGCCGGCGACGTACTTCTGGCCCTCGGCCAGGATCTCCGGGCGCAGCTTCACATGCCCGGGCTTGTACGCCCCGTGGACGTTCCCGAACGTGGCCGCCAGCAGGTAGTGCCCCCGCTCGCCGAGCCCCAGCACCTCCGCCGTGCGCAGCATGTCCTTCGGGCTCGTGTAGAGCTTCTCGTTCAGCTCGTTCGAGACGCCGTCCTCCTCGCCGCCGACGACGCCGATCTCGAGCTCGAGCACGATGTGCGCCGCGGCGCAGTCGGCGAGCAGCTCGGCCGCGGTCTTGAGGTTCTCCTCCAGCTCGATCGAG
>DASVGV010000089.1:0-2620 GCA_036379355.1 Mycobacteriales bacterium
GGGCGGCGACCGCGACCGCCGCGACGAGCATCCCGTAGCAGGCGGCGAGCGCCGGGACGAACGCGATCGGCTCCATCGCCGGCTCGTCGTACACGCGCCTTGCGCCTCGGTAGAGCAGCCAGCCGGGCCACAGCGTGAGCCCGAGCGGGACGACGCCGATGGTCCCGGTCGCGCCGCCCGGTCCGGTCACGTGCACCGCCGCGTGATGCGCGGCGGCCCAGAACGTCAGCCCCAGCCGCAGCGTCGCCGCGGCGCCGCTGCCCGTGTGCGGGGTGGCGACCCACAGCAGCAGCACCACCAGCTCGACGGCGATCAGCCCGTACGCGGTCGTCCGTACCGCGAGCAGCAGCGCGGGCAGCCAGGCGCGGCCGTCGCGGCGTACGCGGGGCAGCACGATGCGCGGAACGGCCGCGACCCGCGGTCGTTCCGGCGCCTGGGTCACGCCTACGACGGTCGCATCCGGCCCGGCCGGATCAGCAGACCGACACGCCGATTGCCGCCGGGTCAGGTCAGTGACGCAGTATCTGGCCCATCAGGCGGGCCGTCTCCGACGGGGTCTTGCCCACTTGGACGCCGGCCTTCTCCAGGGCTTCCTTTTTCGCCTGCGCGGTGCCGGACGAGCCGGACACGATGGCGCCGGCGTGCCCCATGGTCTTGCCCTCGGGAGCGGTGAACCCGGCGACGTATCCCACGACCGGCTTGGTGACGTGCGCGGCGATGTACTCGGCGGCGCGCTCCTCCGCATCGCCGCCGATCTCGCCGATCATGACGATCGCGTCGGTCTCCGGGTCGTCCTGGAACGCCTGGAGGCAGTCGATGTGGGTCGTGCCGATCACGGGGTCGCCGCCGATGCCGACCGCGGTGGAGAAGCCGAAGTCCCGCAGCTCGTACATCATCTGGTACGTCAGGGTGCCGGACTTGGAGACCAGCCCGACCCGGCCCGCCGGCGTGATGTCCGCCGGGATGATGCCGACGTTCGCCTTGCCGGGGCTGATGAGGCCGGGACAGTTCGGGCCGATGATGCGCGTCTTGTTCCCCGTCGCCACCGCGTGCGACCAGAAGACGGTCGAGTCGTGCACCGGGATGCCTTCGGTGATGACCACGGCGAGCGGAATGCCGGCGTCGATCGCCTCGATGACGGAGTCCTTGGCGAACGGCGGCGGCACGAACCCGACGGTGACGTCGGCGCCGGTCTCGGCCATCGCGTCGGCCACCGAACCGAAGATGGGCACCGACGTGCCCCCCAGGTCGACGGTCTGACCGGCCTTGCGCGGGTTGACACCGCCGACGACGTTCGTGCCCGCCGCCAGCATCCGGGTCGCGTGCTTGGTCCCCTCCGACCCGGTGATGCCCTGGACGACCACCTTGCTGGAGCCGTCGATGAAGATGGCCATGCTGTCAGTTCCCCTTCGAGGCGAGCTCGGCGGCGAGCCGCGCCGCGCCGTCCATGGTGTCGACCGGGTGCACGACCGCGAGGTTCGCGTCCGCGAGGATTCGCCGGCCCTCCTCGGCGTTGTTGCCGTCGAGGCGTACGACCAGCGGCTTGGTCACGTCCCCCAGCATTCCCAGGGCCTGGACGATGCCGTTGGCGACCGCGTCGCAGGCGGTGATGCCACCGAAGATGTTCACGAAGACCGACCGGACCGACGGGTCGCCAAGGATGATCGACAGCCCGTCGGACATCACCTGAGCGTTCGCGCCGCCGCCGATGTCGAGGAAGTTGGCCGGCCGCTGGCCGCCGAACTCCTCACCGGCGTACGTCACGACGTCGAGCGTGGACATCACCAGACCCGCCCCGTTGCCGATGATGCCGACCGAACCGTCGAGCTTGACGTAGTTGAGGCCCTTGGACTTGGCCTCCACCTCCAGCGGGTCGACGGCGCTGTCGTCGGCGAACTTCTCCCAGGCCTCGGCATGCCGGAACGTCGCGTTCGCGTCGAGCGTGACCTTGCCGTCGAGCGCCAGGATCGAGCCGTCCGGCGCCTTCACGAGCGGGTTGACCTCGACCAGCGTGGCGTCCTCGGCGACGAACGTCTCCCAGAGGGACACGAGCACGTCGGCCACCTTGTCGAGGACGTCCGCGGGCATCTTCGCCGCCGTCGCGATCTTGGTGGCGGTCGCCTTGTCGACGCCCTTGCCGGCGTCGACCGGGACGCGGGCGAGCGCGTCCGGGCGCTCGACGGCGAGCTGCTCGATCTCCATGCCGCCCTCGGCACTGGCCATCGCGAGGAAGGTGCGGTTCGAGCGGTCGAGGAGGTACGAGACGTAGTACTCGGTGTCGATATCGCTCGCCTGCGTCACCAGGACCGTCCGGACGACGTGGCCCTTGATGTCGAGGCCGAGGATCGCCTCGGCCTTCTGCGCGGCCTCCTCGGGGCCGGTGGCCAGCTTGACCCCGCCCGCCTTGCCGCGGCCGCCGACCTTCACCTGCGCCTTGACCACCACCTCGCCGCCGATGCGTTCGGCGGCGGCCCGCGCGCCGTCCGGATCGGTGGCGATCTCGCCGGGAAGCGTCGGCACGCCGTGAGCGGCGAACAGCTCCTTTGCCTGGTACTCGTACAGGTCCACGCCGCTCCTCGTACCTCGTGAGACTTCGTGACGGCGCCGGAAGGCCAGCGGT
>DASVGV010000090.1:0-10159 GCA_036379355.1 Mycobacteriales bacterium
TGCCGCAGTGGCACTACCTGCACATCGAGCAGGAGGTGCTGCCGTACCTGCGCGAGCACGGCGTCACCGAGGAGCAGATCACGACGATGCTCGTCGACAACCCCCGCCGCTACTTCGAGCGCTGACGGCGGCGCATCACGAGTGCAGCACCGCCGGCGGCCAGCAGCGCGCAGGCGGCGAGCGGCTCCGTCGGGTCGGTGCCGGTGAACGCGAGTGTCCCGCTCGCGTCGGTCGTGCGGATGGCCGGAGCGGCCGCGGGGGCTGCGGTTGCCACAACGGGCGTCGCCGCAGAGGGCGCGCCACCCGGGGGGGCCGTCAGGGCAGCGCCGCAGCCGGGTGCGACGCCCGCGGGCGCGGTCGGGTGGACGACGGCCAGCACGAACGCCGACGCGCACGGCGTTCCGAGACCGGTCGAGTCGTCGTACCCCTTCAGGTCGTGCAGCGTGCCCAGCTGGCCCAGCAGCCGCAGGGCGTAGTGCACACCGCTGGTCGGGTCGCTGGTGTCGTTGTAGTCGGTCCGCACGTTGGTCAGGGAACGGCCGAGCGACGGGTCGCGGAACGCCGCGGGTGACAGGGGATAGGCGGCGTACATCGCCGGGCTCACGAAGCCGAGGCTCGTGCCGCCGTTCTTCTGGATCGCCAGGGCCATCAGGCCGGCGAACAGGGGGCTCGACACCGATGTGCCGCCGATCCGGAACTCGCTGTAGCGCGCGGTCCCGTCCTTGTCGGTCTGGGTCTGGCCGACCAGGACGCCGGTGGTGGAGTCGCCGACGAGGCTGATGTCGGGCACGACCCGTCCCGGCGACGTGATCGCGTTCCCGTCCGACTCGGCGGCGCTCTGGGTTGTCAGCGCCGCAGGGACGACCTTCTGCTGCCACGCCGGCTCGGCGTAGTGGCTGGAGATGCCGCCACCTCCGGCACCGGCGGTCAGGCCCGGTCCCTGCGGCGGCCCGGATCCCGTCGGGTCCTGCACGGGTGTCGCATCCCAGCTCTTTCCGTCCTTGCTGAGTGGTTCGAGCCGGGTGCCCCAGTAGGTCTCCCCGACGTACGTGTCGTCCTTGCCGACGACCAGGGTCGTCCCGCCGACCGCCGTGGCGAGGTCCGTCGAGGCCGGGAAGTCGGCTTGGCGGGTGCCGCTGTCCTCGATCTCGTCACCGTCGTCGCCGGAGGAGAACGAGGCGCCGATGCCCATCACGGCGCCGGTCTGCAGGGACGTCGACATCAGCTGGAAGTCGGCGGGCGTGACGATCAGGTCGCCCTCGTACGCGCCCCAGCTGTCGGACACGAACTGAGCGGACGCGTCGCCCATCGCGAAAGCGAACTCGGCCTCCAGCGGCTGCAGGCCGATGCCCTGGATACCGCCGTAGTAGTCGATCGTCGCCTTGGGCGCCATCAGGTGGACCATCTCGACGTCGAGACTCTGCTCGCCCGACCACTCCTGCGGGCTCTCGATGGGCAGCGACCCGACCTCGCCGGTGGGCTCGGTGACGGTGACCTCGGGGGGCGCGCTCGCGGCGGGCAGGCTGTGGTCGACGTACTGACCCGCTGCGAGGGGCGGGACCCCGTGCCGCTGCGAGTACTCGTTCGTGTCCGCGACCATCGTCGGGGAGCTGTAGTCGTCGACGATGCCGATGTGCACTCCGCTGCCGTCCAGGCCCGTCTGGGGAATCCGGTAGGCGGCGCGGATCTGCGCGGCGTCGTAGCCGCAGATCGTGTACGGCGGGTGGATCCCCTGGTACGTCGGCTGCGCCGTCGCGGCCTGCTCGCCGTAGTAGGCACTGCACGGGCGGCCGTTGAAGTACGCGGTCGCCGGGTTGTTCGTGACGCCGATCGGGCCGCTGTCGTCGGCGAGGTAGTTCGTCGCCGGGACGACGCTGAGCCCCGTGACGTCGCTGACCAGCGGCTTCAGCACGGCCGGCAGCAGTGGCTGGGTCATCGCTGTCCGCAGGGTCTCGCCCCGTGGACCGCGCACGTTCTTGAAGACCACGCCGAAGGCCGTCGTGATCTGCGCGACGGTCCCGTGCGCGTCGACGAGCCGCCCGTCAGGGGTCACCTGGTCCACGGTGAACCCCAGTGCCTTCAGGGCATTGACGACCGTGGTGGTGTCGGACCGCGGTGGGTCGAAGCGGGTCGACCGCTGCGACGCGGTCAGGAAGTGCCGGAAGTCTGGGCTGGTCGGGTCGGAGACGGACTGCGCCAAGGCCGCCAGGCCCGCGTCGTCGCGCCCGGCCACACTCACGCCGAAGTCCACGCGCTGGGCCGGGTCCGTCACGCCGAGGACGGTGGCGGTCCGGGCGAACGCCGACGTCACGGACGGCAGCGTGAGAGAACGCGGCACGGAAGGGCCGGGGGTGGCCGCGTGCGCCAGGGACGGTGCCGCGACACCGGCCAGCACCAGCACGCCGGCAGCGGGGACCACGGCAAGACGGGACAGTCGCATGGGCGGGGACGTTCGCCTCCGCCGGCGCAACTCCTGCCGCCCCCACCGAGGGTGTGATCAGGACGACTCGGCGAGCCAGGCGTCGAAGGTCTGCGCCCCCCTCGGGCCGGGTTCGGCCGGGAGCGCCCCGCCGTTCCGCATCGCCCTTCCCGCCCGGCCGGGAACCGTGATGGGCACCACCAGCTTCCGCCGGCCGGTGGCGGCGAGATAGCGGCGTACGAGGGCGGTCATCTCCGCCGGCTCGGGACCGGCGAGGTCCGGCACCCGGCCCTGCGGCGCCGCGGCGACGAGGTCGGCCAGCGCTGCGGCGACCTCGCGAGCGGCGACCGGCTGCGAGCGCATGCGCGGCACCAGGACGACGGGGCCGAGAGACATCCGTTCGACCAGCTGGCGGGGAAATTCGTGGAACTGCGTCGCGCGCAGCACGGTCGCGTGGCCGCTCGCCAACGCGAGCTCCTCCTGGCGCAGCTTGCCCCGGTAGTAGCCGAGCGGCACGCGGTCCACGCCCACGATCGACAGCACGACGAGCGGCACGCCGACACCGAGCAGGTTGGTCGTCGCACGCGTGAAGAAGTCCGCAGCCTTCGCCTGACGCGAGGTGGCGATGTTGCTCACGTCGATGATCGCCGCGACATCCGCGGTGGCGGCGGCCAGCCCCGCGCCGGTGCCGACGTCGACGCCCCGGCTTCGGGCGAGGATCACCGGGTCGTGTTCGCGGGCGGACAGTGCGTCGACCACGTGCCGGCCCACGACCCCGGTGCCTCCGGCTACTGCGATGCGCATGCGGCCATCACAACAGACTCGCGAGGATGCCGAGGGCCAGCACCCCGACGACCCCCGCCGTGGCCATGCCCGTGTGCTGCAGCCCGTACGAACGCGCGGCCAGCCCGACCGCGACGACCGGGAGGGAGATACCCACGTACAGGACGGTGAAGAAGGCCGACGTCACCTCACCGCGCTGGTCGGGCGGGGTGGGGCCCGTGATGAGCATGAGGCCCGCACGGAAGCTCAGCCCCTGCCCGAACCCGGCGACCAGTGCCGTGAGCACGACCAGGGTCAGCGACCGGCTCGCGAGCGACCAGGCAAAGACCCCCATCCCGGCCGTGAGCAGCGCGCAGCCGACCGGCATGGCGCGGGTCAGGCCCAGGTGCGGGACTGCCACCTGGCCGAGGACGGACGCGAAGAAGATCGCGAAGACGACAGCTCCGACGACGCCGCGGTCGTGCTCGTGCAGCAGCTCGCCCAGAGCCGACGGGATCACCGAGCTGAACACACCGAGCACCACGAACCCCGCGAACCCGATGACCGAGGCGCGGACGAACGCGGCACGCACCTGCGCGGGGACGGCGAGCCGGGTGACGTGTACGCGGAAGCCCTGGCGCCCCGACACCGTCTCCGGCGCCAGCACGAGAAGGCAGGCGGCCGGCACCAGCAGCACCAGGTCGACGACGAAGATCGTGCGCAGCGGCAGACCGACGTGCTGCGACACCAGGCCGGCCAGCAACGGCCCGAGCCCCAGGCCGCCCATGTTCGCGACGGTGGCGGCCAGCGTGGCGAACTGCCTGTCCTCGGGCTCTGCGAGTTCGACCATCGCGGCCGTGGCTGTCCCCGTGAACAGCCCGGCCGAGAGCCCGGACAGGACACGGCCGACGAACAGCG
This sequence comes from Mycobacteriales bacterium, assembly GCA_036379355.1. GTDB lineage: Bacteria > Actinomycetota > Actinomycetes > Mycobacteriales > CAJCIY01 > CAJCIY01. The sequence continues at coordinate 4,100 of DASVGV010000090.1, forward strand.
CGGCGAGCCCGTCCTGGACGAGGAACGCGACGGCGGACAGGGCGGAGAGCACGACGCCGGCCAGCAGGACGGGCCGGCGACCGATGCGGTCGGAGACCTCGCCCAAGAGCAGCAGCGCGGCCAGCACGCCCGCGGCGTACGCGGCGTAGATCACGGTGACCATCAGGTCGGAGAAGCCGATCTGATGGCGGTAGAGCGGGTAGAGCGGTGTGGGCAAGGTGGTGCCGAACATCGTGATGGCGAAGGCGATGCCGACGCCGGTGAGCCCCGCGTACCGCCGGTGCCGGGTGCCTGACGTCACCGGCGCATCCTCCCCTGCGGTATCCGTACACCATCAAGTACGTCGATCACCTGCCGAATACACACGCATGACCGTGCCGCCGCCTGCCGCGGGCGCCGAGCCGGCGGACCAGGGCGGCTCGGCGGTGTCTGGGGTGGACCTGGTCGGCCTGCTCGGTGCGGTGGCGGTGTCGGCCAACGAGTCCCGTGACCCGGACCGTGCTCTGCACGAGACGATCCGGCACGTCTGCGACTTCACCGGCTGGCCCGTGGGCCATGCCTACCTCGTCGGCCCGGAGGGCCTGCTTGCCGCGACACCCGCGTGGCAGGCGCACGACGACGACTCGATCGACGCCTTCCGTACGGTCAGCGACGAGGTTCCCCTGCCGATGGGCGTCGGGCTCCCCGGGCGAGTCGTGGCCGACCGCCGTCCGGCGTGGATCGTCGACGTCGCCTCCGACGCGAACTTCCCGCGGAGCGCCCTGGCCGCCGCAGCGGGGCTCAAGGCGGGGTTCGCCTTTCCGGTGCTGGTGGGCCGCGACGTCGTCGCGGTCCTGGAGTTCTTCTGTCGGGAGCCCGTCGAGCCCGACGCGCGCTTCCTCGAGGTCATCGGACATCTCGGCCGGCAGCTCGGTCAGGTGTTCGAGCGAGAGCGGGCAACCGCCGATCTCAGCGCGAGCGAGGCCCGTACACGGCAGATCCTCGACAGCGCCGGGGACGCGTTCATCGGTCTGGACAGCGCCGGCCTCGTCACCGCCTGGAACGAGCAGGCCGAAGCCATCTTCGGCTGGACGCGCGACGAGGCCCTGGGTCAGCGCGTTGCCGACCTGATCATTCCGGACGAGTACCGCGCGGCTCACGACGATGGGATGGCTCGCTTCCTGGCCACCGGCGAGGCGCGAGTCCTCGGGCAGCGGCTGGAACTGTCGGCCCTCCGCAAGTCGGGCGAGTGCTTTCCGATCGAGATCACCCTGTGGGCGATCTCCGGTCCGGACGGGTGGAGCTTCTACTCCTTCGCCCGAGACATCACCCAGCAGAAGGCCGCTGCGGCAGACCTCGCGTTCCGTGCGCTGCACGACGACCTGACGGGCCTCGCCAACCGCACACTCGTCGTCGACCGCCTGGAACAGGCCCTGGCACGGGGTGCGCGCAGCGGGCTGCACACCGCCGTGCTCTTCGTCGACCTGGACCGGTTCAAGGTGGTCAACGACAGCCTCGGCCACGCGGCCGGGGACCAGTTGCTGCAGGCGGCCGGTCATCGCATCCGGCACGCCGTCCGGCCGGCGGACACCGTCGGGCGCCTCGCGGGCGACGAGTTCCTCGTGGTGTGCGAGAACCTCGAGGATGCGGCGGACGCGACCCGTGTCGCCGAGCGCATCCTGAGCGTCCTGTCCGAGCCCATGGACCTCGACGGCGACCACGTGCGCCTCGACGCCAGCGTCGGAATCGCCCTGGACACCGCGTTGGTGACCACGGCTGCCGACCTCCTGCGGGAGGCGGACGCGGCCATGTACCGGGCGAAGGAGCACGGGCGCGGGCGGTTCGAGGTCTTCGACGAGCGGATGCGCGATCGCATCCTGAACCGGTTGCGGACCGAGCGGGAACTACTGGCTTGCCTGGAGCGCGACGAGCTTCGCCTGCACTACCAGCCGATCGTCACGCTGCCGGAAGGACGCGTTGTCGGGGTCGAGGCCCTCGTGCGCTGGCAGCACCCCGTACGCGGGCTGCTGCCGCCCGGAGAGTTCATTCCGCTCGCCGAGGAGACCGGCATGATCGTGCCGATCGGCACCTGGGTCCTCGAGGAGGCATGCCGCCAGGCGCAGATCTGGGAGGCGCGGGGCTGCCACGGGCTGACACTGTCGATCAACCTCTCGGCGCGCCAGATCACCCAGTCCGACTTCGTGAAGAACATCGCCGCCATCGTCGAGGGCGCCGATCTCGACCCCGGCCGGGTCCGCATCGAGATGGAGGTGACCGAGAGCCTGCTGATGGCCGATCCCGAGGCGATCACCGCCACCCTCGCCGAGATCAGGAACCTGGGTGTCTCGCTGGCCATCGACGACTTCGGAACCGGTTACTCGTCACTGGCCTACCTCAAGTGGTTTCCCATCGACACCGTCAAGGTGGATCGGTCGTTCGTCAGCGACATCGACACCGACCCCCGGGAGCGGGCGATCGTGCAGTCCGTGGTCGACCTCGGCCACGCTCTCGGTCTGTCGGTCATCGGCGAGGGTGTCGAGACCGAGTCGCAGCGGGCCGAGCTCGCCGCCATCGGCTGCGACCTGGCGCAGGGTTACCTGTTCGCCCGGCCGGGCCCCGCGGACACGATCACGCCCCTGCTGCTTCGCGGCTGACCGAACCGGCGCACTTGCCGCGTTCTGAGATTCAATGAGCTCGTGCCCGACATCCCCGACTACCTGGGCGGCTGACGCCCCCGAGGGCGGTGCCTCGTGACGATGCTGGGCGCGCTGCGCTCGGTCGTGCGACTCGGACCGGTCGAAACCGACCCGGTCGAGCGCCGGCTCGCGCGTGCGGCCTCCGTCCGCGACCTGCGGCGGATCGCGAAGCGACGGTTGCCGGGCGGCGTCTTCGACTACATCGACGGGGCCGCCGAGGACGAGCGGACCCTTGCTGCCAACGAATCCGCCTACGCCACAGTCGGTTTCCGGCCTCGCGTGCTGCGAGGACTCCCGGACGTGCGTATCGGCGCGACGGTCCTCGGGGAGCCCGCCGGCTATCCACTCGTCCTCGCGCCGACCGGGTTCACCCGCATCGCGGACCCGCAGGGCGAGCTCGCGGTCGCGCGGGCAGCCGCGCGGGCCGGCCTGCCGTACACCCTCTCGACGCTGTCCACCCGGTCTATCGAGGAAGTCCGTGCGGTCAGCGACGCCCGGTTGTGGTTCCAGGTGTACGCCTGGCGAGACCGCGGTCTCGTGCAGGAGATGGTCGACCGCGCAGCCGCTGCCCGGTACGAGGCGCTGGTGCTCACCGTGGACACGGCGATGCTGGGACGGCGGGAGCGCGATGTCCGGCGCGGCTTCTCGCTGCCACCGACGATCGGTCCGGGCACGTTCGTCGACGGCGCCCTGCACCCCGGCTGGATGTGGCGCTTCCTGCGTAGTGAGCCGATCAGGTTCAGCAACGTCGCCGGGCGAGCGGTCGGCGACGGCGCGTCGCCCGTCACGCTGTCGGACTACATCAACACCCAGTTCGACCCCGGGCTGTCGTGGTCCGACGTCGACTGGCTGCGGTCGGTGTGGGGCGGAAGGCTGCTGCTGAAGGGAATCCAGACCGTCGAGGACGCCGTGCTCGCCGCGGACGCGGGCGTGGACGCCGTCGTCCTGTCCAATCACGGCGGCCGGCAGCTCGACGGGGCGCCGGCGACCTTCCCGCTCGTGGCGCCGGTCGCGGACGCTCTCGGCGGCCGCACCGAGATCATCTGTGACGGGGGAGTGCGGCGCGGCAGCGACATCGTCAAGGCAGTGGCCGCCGGTGCCAACGCCGCGATGGCCGGCCGCGCCTACCTGTACGGACTCGGTGCCGCGGGGGAGCGCGGCGTCGACCGCGTCCTGTCCTGGTTCGCCGACGACATCCGCCGCACCCTCGCGCTCCTCGGCGTCCCGGACATCGCGGGCCTCGACCGAAGCCTGCTCGCGCTGTGACGGGCGGTCCGCGTCGGGCTCAGTCCGCCGCGTACTCGGACACGAGTTGGCCACGCATCCGAGTGGCCAGGTCGCGGAAGAGGGGATAGGCCGCCCCGCCGTACACCGCGTCGAGCGCCGGCTGCCACAGGTCCCATCGGGCCACCAGCGTCTCCCCGACGAGGGCGGTGAGCATGACCCGGTCGAACGCACCCGCCTGCTCGAGCGCGGCGAGCTGCTCGAAGTAGTCGGGCTCGCGGTGCAGCACGAAGGCCTCGCGCGCGTTCGTGTCCAGGTAGTCCTGCAGGGCAGCCGCGAGCTCCGCCGACGTCGCGTATCGAGCCGACAGCTGCCGCGCCTCGACCATGGCGTCGTCGTTCCAGCGGCGGAAGAACTCCGCAGCCATGTGGGCTTCGCGACTGCGGCGCGTCTCGCGTACCTGCTGGGCGCCGACGATCGCGGCAGCGACCGCTCCGACGACGCCCAGGGCCAGGACCGCCGTCGACACTGCGGTGACCTGCTCGGCCCAGTTCGGGGCTGACGCCAACAGCACGAGCGGACCCTATGCGCTCGATCGGCGACCCCGGGGGCTGCCCGCCGGTGGGTGTCTGAGGGGGGACTTGAACCACCTGAGCGTCCGCCTAAAAGCCCTGCAAACACTGGCTTTCGGTGGCCTCGCGCGCAAACGGGCTCACATCGAGGGGTACCGAGAGGTACGGAGAGGTACCCAGGCGCCAACGGGTGGGACATGTCCCACCCGTTGCCCAGCGCGCGGTCGGCGCTCCGATCGTAGGATTCGACCGTTGGTGCGATCACCACCAGGCGCCAGGCGGCCACATGGGCAAGGTCCCGGATACGGACACGCTCGCCCTTGGCTGAACCCTTGTGGTCTCGCCCGGCGTGCGTCCAGTGATCATGCCGACCAGCTCCCGATCATCGAAGCCAACGCACAACCGGGTGAAGGCGCGCATCGGGGCCGAGAGCGGACTTGACGGCGTCGGTGCCCATCCTTCGGGCCACGCTGAGCGCCGGTGATCAACTCAACACGGCGCATGGAGTGGTCGATAGCCTCACGGAACGAGGCGGGGGCAACTTGTACTTGCCCCCGCCTCGCCTTCAGCCCGTCACCTTCCCCGGCGACGGCCTACTTCTTGCCCTTGCCCTTCGCCTGGGAGAGGTCGCTGGCTGCGACGCTCTTGGCTGCGGACGAGGACTTCGGGTTGGAAAGGATCTTGGACGTCTTGCTGGCGTCCCCCTTGCTCGTGGTGATGGCTGCCACCTCCCCTCTAGCCACCGAGAACGCGCTCGGCCCGCGTCGAGGCCGTGAGGCCCGATTAACCAAGTGTCGAGGCGGTTGTGACGAATCGGCGGAGACACGCCGACGGGATGCCACTTGGCATGGCTGCTCGCGTGGAGAATGGTTCGTTCAGTGCCTACCTACCGATTACGAGCGGCGATCGCGACCCGAATCTGACCGAAGATCATCAAGCCCATCGCGGCCAAGATCTGTTGCGGAGCGTCTCCTCGATCTCGACGACCACCATTTGATACCGAGGGAGTTCCGAGAGCCGGGAGACTCAAGAGCGGCCAGCAGTTTCTGCCAACCTCGCCGTCGGATAGAAGGAGGATCTTGGTCCGGTCGCCGTTGGTGGTGTTGGACTGACGCGCCCGACCGCTACTTGCGGTAGATGTCGCGACGATGCCCGGCGCGCACGACCTGAACCAGGAGTCGGTCGTCAAAGACCTCGTAGACGATGCGGTAGTCCCCGGTGCGCACACGGTAGGCGTGCGGCTCACCGACCATGGCGACACACCCCGGAGGTCGCGGGTCGTCGGCGAGCAGGTCGATCGCAGCACGGACGCGTTGTTGGTCCTTGCGGGGGAGCACCGCGATCGACTTCAGGGCGCGGCGGGCAACCTCGACGCGGTAGCGGCTCACACCAAGCCCAAGTCCGCCTTGACCTCATCCCAGGGCACGTAGTCGTCCTCAGCTCGTGCTGCTTGTAGCTCGCGGCGATCGACGGCGTCTTCGCCAGCTTCTACGACGCGCTCGTAGGCGTCGGCGTCGACGATGACGGCAATCCGCCTGCCCCTCCGGGTGACGTACACCGGCTCGCCAGACCGTCGGGCCTGTTCGATC
>DASVGV010000091.1:0-18255 GCA_036379355.1 Mycobacteriales bacterium
CGAGCACTCCCACAGCGCCGACTCGACCAGCGCCTCGGGCGTCGCCTTGCCGTACTTGTGCAGGATCTTCGGGTCGAGCGATCCCGCGTTCACGCCGATGCGGATCGGGATGCCGGCCGCCTTCGCGGCCTTCGCGACCTCGCCGACCCGGCCGTCGAACTCCTTGATGTTGCCGGGGTTGACACGCACGGCCGCGCAGCCGGCGTCGATGGCCGCGAAGATGTACGCCGGCTGGAAGTGGATGTCGGCGATCACCGGGATCTGCGAGTGCTGGGCGATCTCCGGGAGCGCGGCGGCGTCGACGGTCTTCGGACAGGCGACGCGGACGATCTGGCAGCCGGCGGCGGTCAGCTCGGCGATCTGCTGGAGGGTCGCGTTGACGTCGTGCGTCTTGGTGGTCGTCATCGACTGCACGCTCACCGGCGCGTCGCCGCCGACCGGAACGCTCCCGACCATGATCTGCCGCGACCGGCGGCGCGGCGCGAGCGGCTTCGGGGGGGACTCGGGCATCCCGAGGGCGACGGCGGTCACAGCAGCGGTCCTTCCGGTGGGGTCACCGCCCATTCTGCGCCCTGCGAGGCTAGGTGACCTTGATGGGGCTGGCGATGTCGGCGTAGATCAAGATCACGGACAGCAGCACGATGAGGGCGAACACGCTGTACGCCGCGGGCAGCACCTTGAGGATGTTCACCCGGCCCGGGTCCGGCCGGCGCCGGCGCCGCGCCACGAAGGCGCGCGCCTTCTCGTACCACACGATGGCGATGTGACCCCCGTCGAGCGGGAGCAGCGGCAGCAGGTTCACGATCCCGACGAACAGGTTCAGCGACCCGCCGATGCCCAGCAGGTACGAAATCTTGTAACGCCGGTCCTCGTGGCTCGCGCCGACGTCCCCCGTGGCGCGGACGACCCCGACCACGCTCACCGCGCTGGTCTGGGGGTTCCGCTGGGTGCCGGTGAACACGTCCGCGATCTCCCCCGGCAGGTGGCCGAGCACGGTGCCGGTGCTCTTCAGCGTCTCCCCGAGCGCGGTGAACGCGTGCCCGGCGGCGTAGCCGACGCTCGTGCCCGTGGTGGACACGACCGGCGAGATGCCGAGGAAGCCCTGCGTACCCGGTTCGAGGTTGCCGGCCGCGTCCCGCTTCGGACCGGCCGTCGGGGTCACGTCGACGGTCAGTGGCGCGCCGTCCCGCACGATGTGCAGCACCATCTGACGCCCCGGCGACGCCTTGATCAGGTCCGCGAGCTGCTGGTAGCCGGTGATCGGGGTGGCACCGACGGCGACGACGCGGTCGCCCGGCTTCAGGCCCGCGGCGGCCGCGGCGCTGGGGGGCGCGCCCGCCGGGCAGGTGCCGTCGGCGGTCGGCTGCGCGCAGGGCACGACCTGGTCGAAGACCGGCCGGAGGGACCCGATGCCCCCGCCGATCCAGATGGCCGCGAAGACCAGCACGAGCGCGAGGACGAAGTGGGTGAGCGACCCCGCCGCGAGCACCACCGATCGCTGCCGGGCCGGGTAGGTGTAGAAGAGCCGCCGCTCGTCGGGCTGCAGGTCCGTCGGCATTCGCGACATCGCGGCGGCCGCGGCCTCGATCTCCTCGGGGGACTTGGTGCGGTCGTGGTTCTCCAGCGGAGACATCCCGATGATCTTCACGTAGCCGCCGGCCGGGATCGCCTTCAGGCCGTACTCCGTCTCGCCGCGCCGGAACGAGAAGATGCGCGGCCCGAACCCGACGAAGTACTCGGTGGCCTTCATCCCGTACGCCTTCGCCGTCAGCAGGTGACCCAGCTCGTGGATCGCCACCGAGACGAGCAGCAGCACGACGACCAGCACCGCGTAGATCGCGTAGTCCATCAGCGCCCTGTCCCGTCCGTCTCGGCCAGCTCGCGGGCGCGGACCCGGGCCCACGCCTCGCACGCCAGAACCGCATCCAGGTCGGTCGCGGTCCCCTCTGCTTCTTCGACAACGGACGACACGATCTCGACGATCCGGCGGAACCCGATCCGGCCGTCGGCGAACGCGGCGACGGCCTGCTCGTTGGCGGCGTTGAAGGCGCACGGGGCGAGCCCGCCCCGCGCGCCCGCCCGACGGGCGACCGTGACGGCGGGGAAGACCTCGTGGTCGACGGGCTCGAAGTGCAGGTCGAACGGGGCCGACCAATCGAGAGTCGGTGCCGCGTCCGCGACCCGGTCGGGCCAGCCGAGCGCCAGCGAGATCGGCAGCCGCATGTCCGGAGGCGAGAGCTGGGCGAGTGTCGAACCGTCACGGAACTCCACGAGCGAGTGCACGACCGACCCCGGGTTGACGACCACCTCGATCGACTCGAGTGGCACACCGAACAGCAGATGCGCCTCGAGCAGCTCCAACCCCTTGTTCACCAGCGTGGCGGAGTTGAGCGTGTTGAGCCGGCCCATCGCCCACACGGGGTGCCGCAGCGCCTGCTCCGGCGTGACCGACTCGGTCTGCTCCTTGGTGTAGCCGCGGAACGGACCGCCCGACGCGGTGAGCACGATGCGGCGAACCTCGTCGGCGCGACCGCCGCGCAGGCACTGGGCCATGGCCGAGTGCTCCGAGTCGACCGGCACGATCTGCTCGGGGCGGCGGCGGGCCGCGAACACCAGGTCGGCACCGGCGATGAGCGACTCCTTGTTCGCGAGCGCCAAGGTGCTGCCGGCCCGCAGGGCCGCGAGAGTCGCGGGCAGGCCCGCCGACCCGTCGATGCCGTTGAGGACCACGTCGACAGGTTCGGCCGCCAGCTGCGCCGCGGAGTCCGGGCCGGTCAGCAGCCGCGGCACCGCGAAGTCCCCCCCGGCATAGCCTCGCTTCTGCGCCTCGGCGTAGACGGCCAGCAGGACGTCCTCTGCGTTCGCGGCACGCCCGATGGCTACCACCGCGGCCCGGGTCGACAACGCCTGCGCCGCAAGGGCTTTCGGGTCGCTGCCGTTCGCCGCGAGGCCATGGACGCGGAACCGCTCCGGGTTGCGACCGATCACGTCGAGCGCCTGGGTGCCGATGCTGCCCGTCGAGCCGAGCAGGGTCACGGTCCTCACGCACTCACCTCGACCGGTCGAGCGGCGAGCTGGCCGCAGGCGCCGTCGATGTCGCGCCCGCGGGTGTCGCGCACGGTCGTGGCTACACCGCGGGCGCGCAGCCGCCGGACGAAGGCGTCCTGGTCCCGACGCGGGCTCGCGTCCCAGGCGGACCCGGGCGTGGGGTTGAGCGGGATGAGGTTGACGTGCACCCGCCGCCCGGCCAGCAGGGCGGCGAGATGCTCGGCCCGCTCCGGCTGGTCGTTCACTCCGCGAATGAGGGCGTACTCGATGCTGACCCGTCGGCCGGTGACCCCGGCGTAGTGCCACGCGGCGGCGAGGACCTCGCGTACCGGCCACCGGGTGTTGACCGGCACCAGGGTGTCGCGCAGGGCGTCATCGGGTGCGTGCAGGCTGACCGCGAGGCGCACCTGCAGCCGCTCTTCGGCGAGCCGCCGCATCGCCGGGACGAGACCGACGGTCGAGACGGTGAGGTGCCGCTGGGACAGGCCGAGACCGTGCGGCTGCGGGTCGGTGAGCCGGCGCACGGCAGCGATCACCCGGGCGTAGTTGGCCAGCGGCTCGCCCATGCCCATGAACACGACGTTGCCCACCCGGCCGGCTCCGCCCGGGACCGCGCCCGCGTCCAGCGCCCGCTGCGCCGCGACGACCTGGTGCACGATCTCGGCCGCAGACAGGTTCCGGGTCAGACCGCCCTGGCCGGTGGCACAGAACGGGCAGGCCATGCCGCAGCCGGCCTGGCTCGACACGCACACGGTCGTCCGGTCGTCCCGGTCGGCGGTCTCGTCCGCGCGATAGCGCATGAGGACGCTCTCGATCAGCACGCCGTCGTGGGCGCGCCACAGCATCTTGCGGGTGGCCCCCCCGTCGGTCGTGACCTCCCGGACCGGGCTGAGCAAGTCCGGCAGCAGCGCGGCAACGAGGTCATCGCGGCGGGTGGACGGCAGCGACGACAGACCACTGCCGGTGAAGTACGCCCGCGCGAGCTGGTCGGCGCGAAACGCCCGCTCCCCCAGCGCCTGCACGGCCTCGCGGCGCGCCGCCGGATCCAGGTCGGCCAGGTGGCGCGGGGGCGTCCCGCGCCGCGGCGCCTCGAAGACGAGCGGCAGCGCGGTCGCGGCATCCGGAGTGAGCGCCATCAGAGGTCGATTGTCGCACTGCCTCGCGGTCCGGCACCGGGTCCGTGCCCGCGCGGCTCACGCGTTGACGATGCTCATGTCCGCGTAGCGGTCCCCCGCGACGGCGCCCCGCGGAATCGCGGCCTCGAGGCCCGCCACCTCCGCGTCGGTCAGACGGACGGCGAGCGCTCCGGCGTTCTCCCGTACCCGGTCGAGCCTCGTGGTTCCCGGGATGGCGGTGAAGGTGGGGTCCTTGGCCAGCACCCAGGCCAGGGCCACCTGCGCGGGCGTGCAGCCCTTGGCCCGGGCGAAGTCGACGACCTTGGTGGCGAGGGCGGCGTTCGCGTCGAAGGCCTCCCCCTGGAACCGGGGGAACGCGGGGGTGGCCCGCACGTCCCGTCCGGGCTTGCCCTCCCTCGCGAGCGCGCCGGTCAGCATGCCGCGGCCGAGCGGCGAGTAGGCGACGAGCCCGATGCCCAGCTCCTTCATCGCCGGCAGCACGTCGTCCTCGATGTCCCGGGCGAACAGCGAGTACTCGCTCTGCACGGCCGAGATCGGCCAGACCCGGTGCGCGCGCCGGATGGTGTCCGCGCTCATCTCCGACAGCCCCAGGTGGCGGACCTTGCCCGCCTGGACCAGCTCCGCCATGGCGCCGACGGTCTCCTCGATCGGCACGCTCTTGTCTCGACGGTGGTTGTAGTAGAGGTCGATGACCTCGACGCCCAGCCGGCGCAGCGACGCCTCGCAGGCCTGGCGGACGTACGCGGCCGACCCGGCGAACCCGCGGCGCGACCCGTCCTCGCCCCGGACGACGCCGAACTTGGTCGCCAGGACGACCTCGTCGCGGCGTCCCGCGATGGCCTTCCCGACCAACCGCTCGTTGGCGAACGGACCGTACGAGTCGGCCGTGTCGAGGAACGTGACGCCGAGGTCGAGCGCGCCGCGGATCGTGGCGATGCCGTCCTCCTCGTCGACCGGAGAGCCGTAGTACTCGCTCAGGCCCATGCAACCCAGCCCGATCGCGGTCACGGTCAGGCCGTTCCCGAGCGCTCGCGTCGCCATCGTCACGTCCGCCATCTCCTCGTCCCTCCGCCGACACCCGACCGGTCCCTGCCCTCCCGTGCCCGTCACACCGGTACGAACGCCGCCAGGAGCAGATAGGCGACCGGCGCCGAGATCAGCAGGGAGTCGATCCGGTCCATGATGCCGCCGTGCCCGGGCAGCAGCCGCCCCATGTCCTTGATGCCCAGGTCGCGCTTGACGAGGGACTCCGCGAGGTCGCCCACGATCGCGGTCGCCGTCATCGCGAGGCCGAACACCAGGCCCTTCCACGCAGGCACGCCGAACAGCAGCCCGAACAGCAGGCCGCCGGCCACCAGACAGGCCGCGGCCGACCCGGCGAGACCCTCCCAGGACTTCTTCGGCGAGATGCGCGGCGCGAGCGGATGTCGGCCGACGAGCACGCCGGCCGCGTACCCTCCGACGTCCGCGCAGACGACGGTGACGACGAACGTCACCACCCGCCGCGCGCCGTCGTGCGGGGCGGTCATGAGCTGTGCGAATCCCCCGAGCAGCACGAGGTAGACCAGCACCCACAGCGAGGCGGCCACGTCACGGGCAAGGTGTGCCCCCGGCGCCTCGCGGTCCGCCGCGGCGGCCACCGCCCGCCAGGCCAGCACGGCGAGCGCGGACAGCACGATGCCGACCGCGAGCGCCCGCGACCCCCGGTTGTACGCCGCGTAGTAGGTCGCCGCCGTGCCCGCCACCAGCGGGACGAGCGGGACGTGCCGGCCCGCGGCGTCGCGCAGCACGCTCGTCAGCTCGAAGCAGGCGTACGCGATGGCGACGGCGACGACGAGGCCGAAGACCGGCCGATAGGTGTAGAGCGGGACCAGGACAACCGCGCCGAGGGCGAGTCCGACGGCGATCGCGACCGGCAGGTTGCGTCCCGCCCGGGAGGCGCGCGGCGGCGGTGCGGGCGTCGACATCGACGGTGGACGGCTGCTCAGACCTCGAGCAGCTCGGACTCCTTGGCCTTGAGCAGCTCGTCGATGCGGTCGACGTACGAGGCGGTGCTCTTCTCCAGCTCCTTCTCGGCACGGACCACGTCGTCCTCGCCGACCTCGCCGTCCTTCGCCAGCTTGTCCAAGGCGTCCTTCGCGTGCCGACGCACCGCCCGGATCGAGACCCGCGCCTCCTCGGCCTTGGACTTGGCCACCTTCACCATCTCGCGTCGGCGCTCCTCGGTCAGCTGCGGGAACACGACGCGAATGACGGTGCCGTCGTTGGTCGGGTTGACGCCGAGGTCGGAGTCGCGGATCGCCTTCTCGATGGCGGCGGTGGAGCTCTTGTCGTACGGAGTGATGATCGCCATGCGGGGCTCGGGCACCTGGAAGCCGGCGAGCTGCTGGACCGGCGTCATCGCGCCGTAGTAGTCGACCACGATCTTGGCGAACATCGCCGGAGTGGCCCGCCCGGTGCGGATGGTGCCGAACTCGCTCTGCGCGACCGCGACCGCCTTGTCCATCTTCTCCTCGGCCTCGAAGAGCGTGTCGTCGATCATGCCGCGCCTCCCGTTCCGCTGACCAGCGTGCCGATCTTCTCGCCTCGTACGGCCCGGCCGATGTTGCCCTCCCCCAAGAGGTTGAACACGACGACGGGCAGGTCGTTGTCCATGCAGAGGCTGAAGGCGGTGGCATCCATCACCTTCAACCCGCGGGTGAGGGCCTCGGTGAACGTCACCGTGTCGAACCGCACCGCGTCGGGGTTGGTACGGGGGTCGGAGTCGTAGACGCCGTCGACCGTCTTGGCCATCAGCAGCACCTCTGCGCCGATCTCCAGCGCCCGCTGCGCGGCCGGGGTGTCGGTGGTGAAGAACGGCACGCCCAGGCCGGCCCCGAAGATGACGACGCGGCCCTTCTCCAGGTGGCGGATGGCGCGCCGGGGAATGTACGGCTCGGCGATCTGCCCCATGGCGATGGCCGTCTGCACCCTGGTCTCGACGCCCTGCTTCTCGCAGAAGTCCTGCAGCGCCAGGCAGTTCATCACCGTACCGAGCATGCCCATGTAGTCGGCACGGGCGCGTTCCATGCCCCCGTCGGCCAGCTGCGACCCGCGGAAGTAGTTGCCGCCGCCGACGACGACCGCGAGCTCGACCCCCGAGCGCACGATGTCGGCGATCTGGCCGGCGATGGTGCGGACGGTGGCGGCGTCGACGCCCAGGCCCGACCCCCCGGCGAAGGCCTCCCCCGAGATCTTGAGCAGCACCCGGGAGTAGGCCGGCGCCGGGGCATCGCTCACGGTCGCCAACCCTACCGGCTGCGGCCCCCGCTCAGGCCTCGCCGACCTCGAACCGCGTGAACGCGGTGACCCGCACGCCGGCCGCTTCGAGCAGCGCACGGACGGTCTTCTTGCTGTCCCGTACCGAGGCCTGCTCGTAGAGGACGACCTCCTTCAAGAAGCCCTGGACCCGCCCCTCGACGATCTTGTCGAGGGCGGCCTCCGGCTTGCCCTCCTGCTTGGCGATCTCCGCGGCGACCGTGCGCTCGTGGTCGAGGACGTCGGCCGGGACCTGGTCGCGCTCGACGTACTGCGCCCGCAGGCTGGCGATCTGCATGGCCGCCCCGCGGGCCGCCTCGGCCGCCTCGTCGCCGGTGCCCTCGAACTCGACGAGGACGCCGATCTGCGGCGGCAGGTCGGAGGAACGCCGGTGCAGGTAGGTCGCGACCGGACCGGCGTAGAACACCGACCGCCGCAGCTCCATCTTCTCGCCCATGGCCGCCGCCAGATGCTCGATGGCCGTCGCGACGGTGCGACCGTCGGCCAGTGTCTCGGCCAGCAGCCGGTCGCGGTCGCCGACGCCGGCCTTGGCCGCGTGGGCCGCGATCTCCCCGGCCAGCTGCTGCACCTGCTCGCTCTTGGCGACGAAGTCCGTCTCGCACGCGAGCTCGATCAGCGCCCCCTCTGCGGCCGCGACGATGCCGTTGCTCGCGGTCCGCTCGGCGCCGCGCTTGATCGCCTTCGCGGCGCCCTTCTTGCGCAGCTCGTCGACCGCGACCTGCTGGTCGCCGCCGGCGGCGACCAGCGCCGCCTTGACGTCGCTCATGCCGGCGCCGGTGATCTCCCGGACGCGCTTGATGTCGGCGACCGTGATGTCAGCCATGTCCGTCCCTTGTCGGTCGTGGGTGGGCGGTGGTACGGGGTGGCCGTACCACTGCGGGGTCGTGCTCGGTCAGCTCTCGGCCGGCGTCTCGGTCGCGACGGGCGCGGCCGGCTCGGCGGGCGCGGCGTCGGCATGCGGGGCGTCGGTGGGCGCCGTCGCGGCAGCGCTCTGGGTCAGCAGGTCGCGCTCCCACTCGGGCATCGGCTCGGCGTCCACGCCCGCCCCGGTCTCGCTGCCGTCCGCGGCGTCGGCGGCGTTGCCGGCGGCGCGCTGCAGCAGTCCGTCCGCCACCGCGTCGGCGATGACCCGGGTGAGCAGCGCGGCGCTGCGGATCGCGTCGTCGTTGCCCGGGATCTTGTAGTCGACGATGTCCGGGTCACAGTTGGTGTCGAGGACCGCGACGACCGGGATGCCCAGCTTGCGCGCCTCGTCGACGGCGATGTGCTCCTTGTTGGTGTCCACGATCCAGACCGCGCTGGGCACCTTGGCCATGTCCCGGATGCCGCCCAGGGTCCGGTCGAGCTTGATGCGCTCGCGGGACAGCACCAGCTGCTCCTTCTTCGTCAGCACCGTGGTCCCGCCGGTCAGCTCGATCTGCTCGAGCTCCTTGAGCCGCTGCAGCCGCTTGTAGACGGTCGAGAAGTTGGTGAGCATCCCCCCGAGCCAGCGCTCCTTGACGAACGGCATGCCGACCCGCTTGGCCTGGGTCTCGATGGCCTCCTGCGCCTGGCGCTTGGTGCCGACGAACAGGATCGTGCCGCCGTGCGCGACGGTCTCGCGCACGAACTCGTACGCGGTGTCGATGTAGGCGAGCGACTGCTGCAGGTCGATGATGTAGATGCCGTTGCGCTCGGTCAGGATGAAGCGCTTCATCTTCGGGTTCCAGCGCTTGGTCTGGTGCCCGAAGTGGGCGCCGCTCTCGAGCAGCTCCCGCATGGTGACGACGGGACGGTCCTTGACGGGCGTCGGTCCTGTCACGGCGACCGGGGCCTCCTTCGCGCCTGCGCGCGTATGCGGCGGGGCCGCGACCGGCGCCCGCCTGGCGGTTGTCCGCGGCCTCCGGGCGGGGGCCGCGCCTGACGCCCCGGTGCGGCGCACGCCCCCGAGGGGGACCGGTGCGCACCGCACCCGGCGCGGAGCCGGAAGGGAGCGTGCGAAGTCGGTCCGGCGAGCCGGACCGCTGGGCGAAGTGTACGGGACGGGGATGGCACGAGCGAACGGCAAGCCTTCCCCGCGCCGTCGTCCCCAGATTCGGCCCGCGGGCGGCACAGGCCTGCCCCAGGCTGTTGCCTGGTCCGGTGCTACCGATCCTCGCGTGGAGCGTCCTCGCCGCGGTCGCCCCGCTCATGCCCGTGCACGTCGTGCATGCCTACCAGTCCGTCGGGCGCTACGCCGCCGGCGATCGCGGCGTCGACCTCGCCGGCGTGCCTGGGCAGGTGGTCGCGTCGGCGACGGCGGGCCGCGTCCTTTTCGCCGGGCCGGTCGCGGGGATGGGCGTCGTCTCGGTGGCGCTCGGCGACGGCCGCCGGCTCACGTACGAGCCGGTCTCGCCGTCGGTGCGGGTGGGCGAGCGGCTGTCGGCGGGCCAGCCGATCGGCCGTCTCGCGGCCGGGCGCGCCGGGTGTCCGGCGCCCGCGTGCCTGCACTGGGGCCTCGTCACCGGCCGCGGGCCGACCGTGGCGTACGCCGACCCGATGGCCCTGCTGGGACGCTCACCTGTCCGGCTGCTGCCTCTCGACGGACGCGCTCCGGTCACCGCCCCGACCAGCGGGCCGACGCCGGCGGCGCGTCGTGCCCTGCCGCCCGGCTCACTCGGCGGTCCGCCGGCTCACCCTCCCGCCGCGCCCGTCCGGACCGGCACCTCGGCCCCGGTCGGAGTGGCGGTCGGCTCGGGCGCGGGTCTCGGCCTGGCGACCCTGGCGGTCGGTGCCGGCCACGTCCGTCGGCGCGGCCGAGCGTCGCGGCGGCCCGGCGCCCCGTAGGCCTGCGATCATGGTGCGGTGGACACCGGACCCGTCGGCGCGGACCCCACCGGGGCGCGTGCGCCGGCGGGTTCCGGCCCGTCCGGTGCGGTGCCGCCCCGGCCCGACCGCGACCCGGCGAGCACGACCGGCCGGCTGCGCGCCGTGCCGCGCGAGCTCGCCGATCGGTCCCGTGACACCTTGCGGTTGCTGCGCCCGGAGGCCGGCGCCGACATCGACCGCCGGCTCGCGACCGCCGCCGAACCGACCCCCGCCCCTGGCCGGACGGGGGCCACCGGCCTGGCCGGGGTGATCGACCGGTTCCAGCGCAAGCACACCATCATCGGCTTTCCGCTCGCTGTCGCGTACAAGTTCGCCGACGACCAGGGCGCGTACTTCGCGGCGATGCTCGCCTACTACGGGTTCGTGTCGCTGTTTCCCCTGCTCCTGTTGCTGATCAGCATCTCGGGCTTCGTCTTGCACGGTGATCCCGGACTGCAGAACAAGCTGCTCAACTCCGCGATCCGCGACGTCCCCGTCCTCGGGCAGGAGCTGCGCGACAGCGTGCACGTCAAGGGCTCGGGTCTCGGTCTTGCCGTCGGTCTGCTGGGCACCCTGTACGGCTCGCTCGGCCTGGCACAGGCCGGCCAGACGGTGTTCAACCGCATCTACTCGGTGCCGCGCAACTCCCGGCCAAACCCGTTGCGGTCGCGGGGCCGGAGCCTGCGCCTGCTGCCGGTCCTCGGCCTGTTGGTGATCGTGACCAGTGCCCTGTCCGCGCTGCCGACGCGGGCGTCGATCGGCTCGGTCTCGCTGGGCTTCGGCCTGCACCTGACCGCGCTGGCGTTGTCGATCCTGGTCAACGTCGTGCTGTTCCTGCTCGCGTTCCGGCTGCTCACCGCCGAGCACACCCCCGTGCGGGAGGTGATCGTCGGCGCCACCGTGGCCGGTGCCGCGTGGCAGGGCCTGCAGTACCTCGGCGCGGTCTACCTCACCGACAAGTTCGCGCACGCCAGCGAGATCTACGGGGTGTTCGGCATCGTCCTCGGTTCGATCACGTGGATCTATGTCGAGGCACTGGTCGTGGTGATCTGCGCCGAGATCAACGTGGTGTTGCGCCGGCGGCTGTGGCCGCGGGCGCTGCTGACGCCGTTCACCGACCGCGTGGACCTCACCGCCGCGGACCGACGCGCCTACGCCGCGTACGCGCAGGCGGAGCGGTTCAAGGGCTTCCAGCGGATCGAGGTCGACTTCGAGGCCGAGCCGGGCGACGACGCGGAGGACGAGCCGTAGCAGCCGGCGGTGCGGTCAGTCCTGCTGCTCGGCGAGCTTGCCGCGCAGCTGGAGCACGGCCTTGGTGTGCATCTGGCAGATGCGACTCTCGGTGACCCCGAGCACCTGACCGATCTCGGCCAGGGTCAGCCCCTCGTAGTAGTAGAGCGTGACGACGATCTTCTCCCGCTCGCCGAGGTCGTTGATGGCCCGCGCCAGCAGGACCTTGGTCTCCTCTCCCTCGAAGGCGAGCACCGGGTCCTCGGCCTTGGTGTCCTCGAGGGTGTCCACCAGGCTGACCTTGTCGCCCCGGTCGGCGCTGGAGTTGAGCAGCTCGTCGAGCGCGACGACATTGACGAAGCTGACCTGGTTGAAGATCTGGTGCAGGTCGTTCATACCGATGCCGAGCTCCTCGGCAACCTCGGCCTCGGTCGGGGTGCGGTGCAGCCGGGCCTCCAGGCTGGCGTACGCCTTCTCCACGTCGCGCGCCTTGGACCTAACCGACCGCGGGATCCAGTCGATCGAGCGGAGCTCGTCGATGATGGCGCCCTTGATGCGGGCGATCGCGTACGTCTCGAACTTCACCGCACGCTCGAGCTCGAACTTCTCGATGGCGTCGATCAGCCCGAAGATGCCGTAGGAGACCAGATCGGCCTGCTCGATGTTCGGCGGCAGGCCGGTGCCCACGCGTCCCGCGACGTACTTCACCAGGGGCGAGTAGTGCAAGATCAGCTGCTCGCGCAGGTGCGCGTCGCCGGTCTGCTTGAACTCCGTCCAGATGACCTTCACGGCGGCTTCCGCCGCCGCCCGCTCGGCCGCGCGCCGGGCCTTGGGGTCCAGCGGGGCGTCGGCGTCGGCGGCCGACGGGTCCGGTGCGGCCTCGTCGGCCGGGACGTCTCGCGACGCGTCGCTGTCCGTGCCGTCCTCGCTCTCGTCCACCGCGGCAGGGGTGGCGGTCGAGCCACCCCGTTTGCTCCGGTTGGTCACCTTCGGGACCGCCGTGTCGTCCGGGTCGACGACGGTGCGACCCGCGCGGGTCCGGGTTGTGCCCACCTGCGCTCCCCCCTTCCGGCTCGTCGGCGGCCACGGGCCCACCTCAGGTCCACGACCGGACCGTCATGCCCGGGGATGGGCCTGCGCGTAGGCGCTGCGCAGCCGTTCGGCGGTCACGTGCGTGTAGATCTGCGTCGTCGCGAGCGTAGCGTGCCCGAGCAGCTCTTGAACGGACCTCAGGTCCGCGCCGCCCTCGACCAGGTGTGTCGCCGCGCTGTGCCGCAACCCGTGCGGCGAGACGTCGGGGACGCCGGCGTCGCGCGCACGGGCGTGTACCAGGCCGCGGACGGCGCGCGGGTCGAGGCGCCCACCGCGCGCCCCGAGGAACAGCGCGGTATCGCTCCGCGCGGTCACGAGCTCGGGACGACCGCGTGCCAGCCACGCGCGCAGCGCCTGCTCCGCCGGCACGCCGAACGGGACCGAGCGCTCCTTGGCGCCCTTGCCGAACACGCGCAGGAGGCGGCGCTCCCCGTCCACGTCGGGGAGATCGAGGCCGCAGATCTCCGACACGCGGGCCCCGGTGGCGTACAGGACCTCCAGCAGGGCGGTGTCGCGGCAGGCGAGGGCAGCCGCCCGCGGCGAGACCGGCTCCTCGTCGGCGGGCCTGAGAAGGCGCAGGGCCTGGTCGGCGGAGAGCACTGCCGGCAGCCCGCGCCGCGCCGACGGGCTCGCCAACCGGACGGCGGGGTCGTCGGCGCGCAGCCCGGCGCGCTGGCAGTACGCCGACCAGACCCGGGCGGCAGAGGCGCGCCGGGCCAGGGTGGTGCGCGCCGCTCCGAGCGTCCGCTGCTTGGCCAGCCAGGACCGGAGCACCACGAGATCGACGTCGTCGGGAGTCGTGGCGCCCAGCCGGGCCGCGTGATCCAGCAGGCTGACGACGTCGCCGACATAGGCGCGCACGGTGTGCGCCGAACGGCCGGTCGCTGCGCTCAGGTGCTGCTCGAACCCACCGACCGACGACGCCAGCGCCACGGGCAGGGCAGCGCGCAGTGCTGCTCGGCCCGGGAGGCGCTCGCCGGCGGACACCCGCTCACCGTCGTCGGCGATATGACCGGCGGCAAGTCACCACGCCGGGGTCGTGCCGGTCCGGCTGCCGGTCAGGACGCTGCGCGTCGCGTCGGCGCCCGACCGAGGGCAGAGAGCCGGAAGCCGTCCGGGACCTGGTCGAGCAGGCCGTGTGCGGCTAAGGACCCAGCCACTGCGAGGGCTTCGGCGACGGGGAGCCGCAGGTGCGCCGCGATCTCGTCGAGGGACCAGGCGCCGTGGACGGGCAGGGCTTCGAGCAGCCCGCGAGCGGCCGCGGCCAGGCCGTCGCGACGATCGGTCGGCCCGCTGGCCGCCGGCGCCAGGTCGGTCCCCAGGCTGCCGACTTCCTCGGTCACCTCGGCGGCACTGGTGACGAGCCGCGCCTCGAGGTCGGTGCGGAGCTCGGCATGGCACCCGGCCGACAACGCCGAGGTCACCGGTCCGGGAACGACGAGGCGGGCCCGGCCCATCCGACGCGCGTGCGCGATCGTGTTGCGCGCCCCGGAACGGTGGTGCGCCTCGACCAGCACGGTGCCGGCCGTCAGGGCGGCGATGAGGCGGTTGCGGTGCAGGAACCCCTCCCTGCGGGGGCGCGACCCGGGCGCGACCTCGCTCAGCAACGTGCCCGCCCCGGCGATGTGGTCCAGGAGCAGCGCATGGTCCGCGGGGTAGGCCACGTCGACGCCGCAGGCCAACACGGCGATGGTCTGCCCGTCGACCGCCAGCGCGCCGCGATGCGCGGCCGCGTCGATGCCGAACGCCGCACCCGACACGACCGTCACCTCGCGCTCGGCGAGGCCGGTGCCCAGCTCGGCGGCCACGGCAAGCCCATAGTCAGTCGCCGCCCGGGCTCCCACCACGGCGACCGAGCGCTCCGCCGACGGCGGCCGGCCGCGCACCCACAGCCCGAACGGGGCCCCGAGGTCGCGCCCGTTGCGGCGGTCGTCGTCGGTGGGACGGTCCGGCATCCCCCGGTCGAGGTCATCCAGGCGTCGCGGCCACTCCTCGTCCTCGGGGATCACGAACCGGAGACCCGCCGCGCTCGCCGCGCGCAGGCGGCGCTCCGGGTGCGGCTCGCGGATGTCGGTGCGCTGCAGCCGCTCCCAACGTTCCTCCCAGGCGTCCGCCGGGTGGGCGGCGTAGAACGCGGCGGTCGGCCGCGCGTTCAGCGCGCAGCCGAGCCGCGCGACGCGCAGCTCGTGGCCGGTCACGCCGCCGCCCGGTGCACGCCGCGAAGTCCCAGTGCTGCGTCGACGTCGTACGGGGCCGGCCGGTCCCGGCCGCCGAGGTCGGCCAAGGTCCAGGCAACCCGCAGCACCCGGTCGAAGCCGCGCGCCGACAGCAGGCCGCTCTCCAGAGCTCGGGAGGCGGACCCGATGGTGGCCGCGGGGAGGCGGAGCTCGCCGCGGAGGACCGCTCCGGGCGCCCCGGCGTTCAGGCGCCAGGGCCGGCCGGACCACCGGGCGGCGGCCGCTGCGCGCGCCGCAACCACCCGCGCGCGGACGAGGGCGGTCGCCTCCGCGGCGCTGCCGGGCGCCAGCAGGTCGGCACGCGAGATCGGCTGCACCTGCCGCCGCAGGTCGACGCGGTCCAGCAGCGCGCCCGAGAGCCGGGACTGGTAGCGGCGGCGGACGGTCGACGGGCAGGTGCAGTCGCGGTCACGGGCGGGCGCGCAGGGGCACGGGTTCGCCGCGAGCACCAACTGGACGCGGGCGGGGAAGCGCGCCGTGCCGCTGGCGCGGGCGATCTCCACGACGCCCGACTCGAGCGGCTGCCGCAGCGCGTCCAGGACCCCGGACGCGAACTCGGGCGCCTCGTCGAGGAACAGCACCCCGCCGTGCGCCGCCGACACCGCGCCGGGTCGCAGGACCCGGCCACCACCGCCGACGAGGGCCACGAGCGACGCGCTGTGGTGGGGGGCACGAAACGGCGGTCGCAGGACCAGCGGCGTCTCGGGAGGGAGCAGCCCGAGGAGCGAGTGCACGGCCGAGACCTCGAGAGCCGTCTCGTGGTCGAGGGGCGGCAGGAGCCCGGGAAGCCGCTCGGCCAGCAGGGTCTTGCCGGCGCCCGGGGGCCCGGTCAGCAGCAGGTGATGGCCGCCGGCCGCCGCGACCTCCAGCGCGAGGCGGGCCTCTGCCTGGCCGACGACGTCGGCCAGGTCGGGACCGGCCGCCTCGACGTCCCCCGCCTCGACCGCGCGGAGCGGGGGCACGCCCGCGGACCGGCCGGTGAGCAGGTCGACGAGCCCGGACAGGGAGTCGACCGCCTCCACCGCCACGCCGGGGACGAGCCCGGCCTCCACCGCGTTGCCGGTGGGCACCACCACGCGATCGCGGCCGCTACGGACGGCCGCGAGCACGGCCGGCAGCACGCCGCGGACCGGCCTGACGCGACCGTCGAGTCCGAGCTCGCCGAACAGGACCCGCCGGTCGGCCGCGTCGGTCGGGACGACGTCGGCTGCGGCCAGGACGGAAGCCGCGATGGCCAGGTCGAACGACGAGCCCGACTTCGGCAGCGCGGCGGGCGAGAGCCCGACGGTGATCCGGTGCTGCGGCCACGTGAGCCCGGAGTTGACCACCGCCGCCTTGACCCGGTCGCGGGCCTCGTGCAGCGAGGTGTCCGGCAGTCCCACGAGCGCCAGGCCGGGCAGCCCGGCCGCGAGGTCGGTCTCCACCTCGACGAGGTGCCCGTCCACGCCGACCAGCGCGACCGACCACGACCGGGCGATCGTCACAGGACACCGCGCAGGTGCTCGATCTGGGCGGGACCGGTGCGCGGGCGCAGCACGGACACGACGTCGAACCGCACGGTGGCGTAGCCGCCGCCGGACGCGGCCAGCCAGGCGGCCGCCAGTCGTCGCAGGCGTTGGGCCTTGGCGGCCGTGACGGCCTCTGCGGGTAGCCCGAACCGGGTCGAGGAGCGGGTCTTGACCTCGCAGACGACGAGGGTGTCGCTCTCCGCGGCGAGAATGTCGATCTCCCCGTACGGACAGCGCCAGTTGCGCGCGAGGAGGCGGTGGCCGTGGGCCACCAGGTGAGCGGCGGCAAGATCCTCGCCGTAGCGACCGAGTCCGTCCTTGGCTGCGGGCATGCGGCGACACTGGCCCGTCCGGCAAGATCGACACCGTGGCCGATCGAGAATGTGGACGAGCCCCCTACAGCTCGGGCTTCTCCAGCTTCTCGACGTTCACGTCGCGGAATGTCAGGACGGTCACGTCCTTGACGAAGCGCGACGGCCGGTACATGTCCCAGACCCACGCGTCGTGCAGGGTGATCTCGAAGTACACCTCGCCGCCGGCGTTGCGCGGCTCGACGCGCACGTCGTTGGCGAGATAGAACCGGCGCTCGGTCTCCACGACGTAGTCGAACTGCCCCACGATGTCGCGGTAGTCGCGATAGAGCCGCAGCTCCATCTCGGTTTCGTACTTCTCGAGGTCCTCGGCGCTCACGCCACCACACTCTCGTCGGCTGCGGGGTCGCAGCCCGCGGGTTCACCGGCCACGCCCACCAGCGGGTCCATCGAGGCGTCCGTCACGAGCCCATCATCGCTCAGGGCCGGCCCGGCCAGTGCCCGGCGGACGTTGACGTAGCTGCGCCGGTGCTCGGCGCACGGGCCGTACGCCTCGAGTGCCGCCGCGTGCGCGGGCGTGACGTACCCCTTGTGCACCTCGAACCCGTACGCGGGAAAGCGGGCTGCCAGCGCCGTCATGATCCGGTCGCGGGTCACCTTGGCCAGCACCGACGCCGCCGCGACGTTGGCCGACACCCGGTCGCCCTTCCACACCGCCAGCCCCGGGACGCCGAGGCCGCGAACGGGGAACCCGTCGGTCAGGGCGTACGCGGGCGCCGGGTCGAGCCGGGCCAGCGCCCGGCGCATCCCCATGACGTTCGCGACGTGCAGGCCGATGCGGTCGACGTCGGCCGCGTCGATCACCACCACCGACCAGGCCTCGGCGCGGCGGACCACCCGGTCGTAGACCCGGTCGCGCGCGGCGGGTGTCAGCAGCTTGGAGTCGGCCAGCTCGGCGATCGCGCCGGCGCGCCCGGCCGGCAGGATGCACGCACCGACGACCAGCGGACCCGCGCACGCGCCCCGCCCGGCCTCGTCGGCGCCGGCGATCCGGTCGAAGCCCGCCTGCCGCAGCCGCCGCTCGAGCTTCAGCAGAGCGGGCCCGCGCGGGGCGGGCCCGGGGGCCCGGGACGCCATGCGGGCGAGACTAGACCGCGCGGCGGCGGGCCCGGCGCCGCCGGCGCAGCGCCCGGCCGCCCACCAGCGGCAGCAGCAGGGCGGGAGCGCTGACGATCGGCATGCCGGCGACCGCGGCGGTCGCGGACGGGACGGACTTGAAGGTCTTCGGGACGCGCAGGAACCCGATCCTGCTCACGGGCAGGATGCGGACGAAGGCCCGTCCGACGATCTTGCTGCGCGGCACGAAGCCGTTGGGTCTGGAGTCCGAGGAGTTGCCGCGGTTGTCGCCCATCACCCAGTACATGCCCTGGGGGACGACGATCGGCTTGGGGTCGTTGTCGCAGACCGCCGGGTTGTATCCCTGGTTGTTCTCGACCTGCGCGAGCGACGCCGCGCAGAACGCCGACTTGTTGTCGTCGTACACGTAGGT
>DASVGV010000092.1:0-22969 GCA_036379355.1 Mycobacteriales bacterium
GCCTACGGGGGACCGCCGGACTACGCGCGACTGGCCTACGAGCGCGCCGTACCCGGGTGACGTCCCTGGTCCTTGGGCGGCCGGCATGGGGCGACCTGGGAGGGTGACGTCATGACGGCCGTCGGCGGACCGCGCGCGGTGTTGTCGGACGACGATGTGCGCACCTTCGTCGCGGCGCAGCTCGCGGAGCTGGACGTCGCCGGGCGCTCCGTCTGCATCCTGGTGCCGGACGCGACGCGCAGCTGCCCGCTGCCGCTCTTGCTCGGCGCCGTGCACGGTGCGCTCTCCGGCCGGGCCAGCAGGATCACGACCCTGGTCGCGCTGGGCACGCACGCGCCGATGAGCGACTCGCAGCTCGGCGCCATGCTCGGCTATCCGGCGGGCGGGGCGCAGGCCGTCTATCCGGGGATGACCGTGCTCAACCACGAGTGGTGGAAGCCCGAGACGTTCGTGTCGGTGGGGACCATCCCGGCAGGCCGGATCGGCGAGCTGTCCGGCGGACTCCTCCACACCGCGGTCGACGTCCGGCTGAACCGAGCCGTGGTCGAGCACGACGTCGCTCTCGTCGTCGGCCCCGTCTTCCCGCACGAGGTCGTCGGGTTCTCCGGCGGCAACAAGTACTTCTTCCCGGGGGCCGCCGGCCAGGAGATCATCGACCTCTCGCACTGGCTCGGCGCACTCATCACCAGCGCGGAGATCATCGGTACGACCGGGATCACGCCGGTGCGCGCCCTGATCGACGAGGCCGCGTCCTTCGTGCCGGCCGAGCGGCTGGCCCTCTGCGTCGTACCGGAGTCCGGGAGCGGCGCGCTGCACGCGCTGTCGTTCGGCGACCCCGAGTCGGCGTGGGCGGCCGCCGC
The DNA here is from genome assembly GCA_036379355.1 of Mycobacteriales bacterium. Taxonomy (GTDB): domain Bacteria; phylum Actinomycetota; class Actinomycetes; order Mycobacteriales; family CAJCIY01; genus CAJCIY01. The sequence goes on from DASVGV010000092.1 coordinate 861, forward strand.
CGCCGTGTCGGCGCAGACCAGCGTCCGCTACCTCGACGAGCCGGTCCGCCGGGTCCTGTCGGTCGTTCCGCCCAGGTACGAGGAGATCTGGACCGCGGCCAAGGGGTTCTACAAGGTCGAGCCGGTGGTCGCCGACGGCGGCGAGGTGATCATTTACGCGCCACACGTGCGCAAGCTCTCGACGACGTACCCGGAGATCTACGACATCGGCTACCACTGCCGCGACTACTTCGTGCGGCAGTGGGACCGCTTCTCCCACGTCCACTGGGGGGTGCTGGCGCACTCCACGCACCTGCGCGGGGCTGGCACGTGGGACGAGCGGAACGGCGAGCAGTGCCGGGTCACGGTCACGCTCGCGACGCGGATTCCCGAGGAGGTCGTGCGGTCGGTGAACCTCGGCTACCGCGAGCCGGACACGGTCGACCTCGACGCGTACGCAGCCGACCCGGACACCTTGTACGTCCCGGACGCCGGCGAGGTCCTGTACCGGCTGCGGTGACGTCAGGCGCGGGCGCCGGACGCGAGTGCGCGACTCTGGGCCACGACGGCGTCGACGAGAGGGGCGTCGTCGGCCAGTTCGTGGTCGAGGGCGTGGATCGCGCGGCGCACGGCATCCGGGAGGGGGCCCGCTGCCAGCCCGCGCAGGTCGTCGGCGCGCACGTCGATCACCTCGGCGCCGAGGCCGAGCAGGCAGCACACCCAGGCGGCGAGGACCCGCGTCGCGGCAGCGGGCAGCCGGCCCGCGTCACGCTCGGCGCGCAGCACCGGCAGGATCCGGATCGGCAGCTTCTGGGAGCCGTCGGTGCCGATCTGCTCGAGCCGGTGGCGCAGCCGCGGGTTCGCGAACCGCTCCAGGAGGGCGGTGCGGTAGGCCGCGAGACCGCCTGCTGGCTGGGGCACATGACCCGACGCGACGTCCCACCACTCATCCAGCCAGCCGCGGCAGGTCTCGTCCCCGACGGCTTCGTCCACGGTCAGGTGCCCCCGAAGGGAACCCGCGTACGCCAGCAGTGAGTGGCCGCCGTTGAGCAGCCACAGCTTGCGGTTCTCGTACGGGGTGACGTCGTCGGTGAACGTCGCCCCGACCGCGTCCCAGCGCGGCCGTCCGGCGGGGAACGCACCACTGAGCACCCATTCGCGGAACGGCTCGGTGACGACCGGGCACAGGTCCTCGAACCCGGTGGCCGCCCGGACGGCGCCGATGTCGCGTGCCAACGGTCGCGGCGTGATGCGGTCGACCGTCGTCGTCACCACGGACAGGTGGGCGTCGAGCCACTCGGTCAGCCCGCTGTCGACCCGCCGTGCGGCGTCGCGCAGGACCCGGTCGACCATCGCGCCGTTGGACGGAACGTTGTCGCACGGGACGAGGGCGATCGGTCCGGCGCCGGCCGCGCGTCGGGCAGCCAGGCCCGCGACCAGCCGCGCGGGTGCCGTACGCACGGGCGCGGCCAGGTCGTGGCTCAGCGCGGCGAGGTCTGCGCGGACGTCGTCGCGATCGACGTCCAGAGCCCCGTCGGCGCGGCGCCGGTACCCGGCCTCGGTCACCGTGACCGTCACCACCGCCAGATCGGGGGAGCGGAAGAACCCCAGCCACGAACCGTGATCCTCGCCGGAGTGCACGGTGGAGAGGCTGCTCACCAGGTCGACCGCATCGCCGTCGCCGGCCCTGGTCACCAGCGTGTAGAGACCGTCCTGGCCCGCCAGCCGCTCGGGCAGGTCGCCACGACCGCGGCCGGTGAACGCCGCGTAGCCCCAGTCGCCGGCGTCGGGCGCCACGTCGGTGTACCAGGCCTGGTGGGCACGGCAGAAGCTGCCGAGCCCGAGGTGCAGGAGCCGTACCGGTGCCGCCGGTCGCGCGCCCGCCGCGGACCTGCGGAGCCGGCGGCCCCTCACAGCTTGAAGACCGTTGCGGGCTGTCGGGCGACCAGAGTGACCGCGGTGTCGACGGCCTCGTCCAGAGTCAGCCGATGCTCGGCGACCAGGCCGGCGAGGTAGCCCGCCTCCAGTCGGCGCGACATGTCGTGCCGCGCCGGGATGGAGCAGAACGCCCGTGTGTCGTCGACGAAGCCCGACGTCCGGGTGAACCCCGCGGTCTCGGTGACGGCAGCGCGGAAGCGGCGGATCGCGTCCGGAGCGTCGAGGAACCACCACGGCACTCCGACGTAGACCGACGGGTAGAACCCGGCCAGTGGCGCGAGCTCGCGTGACCAGGCCGTCTCGTCCACGGTGAACACGACGAGGTGGAAGCCGCTGGCGGTGCCGAACCGCTCCAGCATCGGACGCAGTGCGTCGGTGAACTCCACCCGGACCGGGATGTCGGCGCCGACGTCGGTGCCGTACCGCTCGAACGTCGGGGTGTGGTGGTTGCGCCGTACGCCCGGGTGCACCGTCATCACGAGGCCGTCCTCGCAGGACATGCGCGCCATCTCGCCGAGCATGTGCCGGCGGAATGCCGCCGCCTCCTCGGGTCGTGCCGATCCGGCCAACGCGGCTCGGTAGATCCGCGCCGCGTCGGCGGGGTCGAGCGGGTCGCAGCGCACGTCGGCGTGACTGTGGTCGGCCGACACCGCTCCGTGGGATCTGAAGTAGTGGCGGCGCTGCTCGAGCGCGCGCAGGTAGCCGGCATAGTCCCCGGTGTCGACGTCCGCGGCAGCGGCAAGCCGGGCGACCGCGCCGCGCCAGTCGGAGCGCCCTGGTTCGAGGTACGCGTCGGGGCGGAACGTCGGGACGACCCGGCCCGTCCAGGTCGGGTCGCCGTCGAGCGCGCGGTGCGCGGACAGGTCAGAGCAGGGGTCGTCCGTGGTCGCGAGCACCGATATCCCGAAGCGGTCGTACAACGCGCGCGGGCGGAACGCGGGGTCCGCAAGGCACGCGGCGAGCCGGTCGTAGATCGCATCCGCGGAGTCGGCCGACAGGGCCGCGTCGATGCCGAAGATCTCGACCAGCTGGGCCTCGATCCACTGCTGTACGGGAGTTCCGCGAAACACCGGCCAGTGCTCGCACACCAGGCGCCAGGCCCGGCGCGAGGCCGCCTCCGAGAGCGGTCCTTGCCCGACACCGAGGTCCTCGAGCGCGATGCCGTCGGCGTGCAGCAGCCGCGTGACGTAGTGATCGGGAGTGACGAGGAGCGAGACCGGGTCACGGAAGGGGTGGTCGTCGAGCAGCACCTGCGGATCGACGTGGCCGTGCGGGCAGATGAGCGGCAGGTCCGCGATGGCCGCATAGATCGTGCGCGCGATCGCGCGGGTCGTCGGGGCGACCGGGAGCAGCCGGTCGGGGTGCAGGTCGAGGCGGGCCATGTCGGGGATCACCTCGTCCACCAAGAGCTTGATCTCAGCCGGTCCAGCGCGGTCCGTCGACGGCGATGCCGAGCGGCGTGCCCCAGCGGTTGCGGTGCGACACCTCCTCCACCGGGCGGCGCGCCGCGACACCCCAGCGGCCAGTGGGGTATCCGAAGGTGACGCAGCCCGCCATCTGCCAGCCCTGGTCACGCGGGACGTCGAGGATCTCGAGCACCTGCTCGCTCTTGAACGCGAGCACCCCGGTCAGGCACGACCCGACGCCCTGACTGCGGCCGGCGAGCATGGCGCTCCACAGTGCCGGATAGATCGAGCCGCCGCTCGGGTCGTGCTGGGCGAAGCCGAACAGCAGCATCGGATAGGTGGCGAAGTTGTCGGCCGCGTGTTCGACGGAGGCGACGATCTTCATGAGCTGCCGGCTCCCGGGATCCTCGGGCGCCGCCCGGGCGGCGTCGATCCGGGCCTTGTAGACGCTCTGCCAGAGCATGTCGACGCATTCGCGGTACAGCGGAGCGAGCCGGGCGCGTACCTCCGGGTCGTCGACGACGAGGAACTGCCAGTTCTGTGCATTGCCGCCGGACGGCGCACGAACCGCGGCGTCGAGGATCAACGCCACCACGTCGTCGGGAATGGGCTGGTCCTTGACCCGCCGCATCGCTCGCGTCGTGTAGAGCGCCTCGAGTACGTCCATCTGCTGCGGTTGGCTCATCGTCGTCTGCTCCTCGGTCACCGGGCCGCGTCCTGGCACCGGCATGCTGCCAGACGTCGCATTCGGGGCGCCGTCACTCACGAGGGCGGCGTCGGGCGGGGCGAGGGCGGCGGGTAGTTGGGGACTGACTCGGCGGCCGGGACCTTCGTGTAGATCGTCACCGCGCCCTTGAGGGTGAACACGTCCGGTGGCGTTCGCGGCCACTGGCCCGGCAGGTACCGCTTGCCGCCTTGCACGTACTCGTACAAGCCCTTGCCCTGGTGTCCCAGCTCGTCCGGGCCGCTGGCGTTGGGGTTCCACCAGACCTCGGTCATGTCGTCGATGCCCTGGTAGTCCGTGGCGGGCCAGATTCCGTGGTTTCCGTACGTGATGAGCGGCTGGGTGAGCGCCTCGGGGACGCGGGGCAGCGAGAAGTACCCGGCCAGCAGGTTCCGCGGGGTCAGATCGGGCCCGGTGGCCTGCAGGCCGGCGTACAGCAGGCTGAACAGGGGAACGGTCGTCGCCGCACCGGTCTCGGCCGGCGGGTTCTTGCCGTAGAACCAGTGGTACAGGAAGATCGGCCCGCTGACCGACGGGGACGTTCGGGCCGCACTGGAGCTGATCCCGAACGCATGGGCCCACTGTTTCTGGTCGTACGTCCGGGCGAAGATCGCGGTGTCGGTCAGGGCCGCCCCTGTGACGATCCACTCGGGGAAGTAGTTCTGGTTCGTGGCGGCCGTGGTCAGCGGTCCCGGCGCCACGGGGTCCCCGCTGAAGATCACCGATGTCACCCCGGCCGCCTTCAGCTGCGCGATGAGGCCGTTCGCGTCGATCGTCGTCGGCGACGAGTAGGCGAGTCGCGACGTGAGCGTGACCCCTTGCTGGGCGAGGCTGGTGACGAAGTGGTTCGCCTGGGTCTCGGAGTCCTGCCCGCTGGAGATGTAGACCAGGCCGAACGTGCGGGTCTTGGAGCGGAGGGCCGCGCTGCCGGCGTACGCCGCCTTGCGCCCGGCCAGCTGGGCGCCGATGTAGTCGGCCAGCTGGATCTGCCCCTGGTCGGCGTTCATCGGCAGGTCGATGGCGTACGGCGACACCTTCGCGTAGAAGCTGTTCGGCTGGCTCGGCAGGCAGTCGATGCAGAAGATCTTGTTGGCGACGATCTCCTGCCCGAACGCCGCGGTCAGGGCCGGCCCGCCCAGTACCGCGAACGGCTTGATGGACTCCGCGATGGTCGTGGCGTCCGCGCGCGCGGCGACGGTGTCGGTGGTCGCGCCGGTCGCGACGAACGGGATCAGGTCGACGTGCCGTCCGTACGTCTCGTCGTAGGTCTCCAGGAACTTGATGAACCCCCTGACGGTGTCGATCGTCTGCTGGTTGGTGTCCGTGTCGGAGATCGCTCCCTCGATGTACTTGAGCACGGGGTCGTTCGCTTCGGGCAGGTAGAGCACCACCTTGATCGAGGTTGCGGTGACGCCTTGATAGGTGGCACCCCCGTTGTTCCCCCGGAACGGGGCGTAGCACTGGCCCGCGAAGTAGTACGGGTACTTCAGCTTTCCGGTGGACGTGTCGCACCGGCTGCCCCAGTCGACCGACTTCGTCTCGCCGGCCGCAGCCGCGTCCGACCACGACAGCACGCCGGCCGGATGGAAGCCCGCCTGGTGCGAGGCCGGCTCGCTCGGCGCGGCAGGTGACCGGTCGTTCCTCGTGGTCACGACGAGGGCAGCGACCACAGCGAGGCACACGAGGATGACGACCAGCGGGCCGTTGCGCCGGAGGGACGTGGCCGATGGCCAGGGTGCGCGTCGCATGGGCATGCCTAACGGACGAGTGTTCCGGAGCGGGCGATGGCGGCTGGCGAGTCACCCAGGTACGAGGCGATGACGAGCGGGTCGTGGAGCACCGCGTCGGGCGTGCCGTCGGCGATCACGCTCCCGAGGTCCAGGGCGAGCAGGCGATCGGCCACGGAGGTGACCAGCGGCATGTCGTGCTCGATGACGACCAGCGTGGCACCGAGGTCGTCGCGAAGCCGCAGCAGCAGGGGAGCGAGCGCCTCGGACTCCCGCTGCGCGATACCGCTCGACGGCTCGTCCAGCAGCACGACGTCCGGTCGGTGGGCGACGACGCACGCGATGTCGACGACGCGGCGCGTTCCCGTGGACAGCTCATGGACGAACTTCGACCGGTACGCCTCCAGACCGAGCAGCTGGATCAGCTCCGTGACACGGGTGGCCACCTGCTGCTCGGCGTCGAACGCCGCCGGCAGGTACAGCGCCGGGTTGAGCGGGTCGCGGACGGTCACCCAGCGCTCGAGGGCGACGGCGATGGTCTCCTCGACGGTCAAGGCAGGAAACAGCCGGGCGTCCTGGAACGACCGCCCGAGTCCGGACCGGGCGCGGGCGCCGGGGCCCCGGGGGGTCAGGTCCCGCCCGCCCAGCAGCACGCGGCCCGCGTCGGCCCGGGTGAAGCCCGAGATGGCGTCGAACAGGGTCGTCTTGCCGGCGCCGTTCGGACCGATGACACCGACGACCTGCCCGGCGGGGACGCGGAAGGAGACGTCGGTGACGGCGCGCACCCCGCCGAAGGAGACGGACAGGTCGACGACCTCGAGCGCTGCGGCCGCCGCCTCCGCACCAGGCCCCTCCACCGCGCCAACCCGTTCACTGGCGGCGGCCGCCACGGCGTGCTCGGCGGCATCAGCGGGGTCGGCGGCCGGATCGGCACGAAGGGAGCTGCGGCCGGCACCCTCCAGGAACACCGAGCGCAGGATGTCGGGACGTGCGAGCAGGTCGGCCGTGGGCCCGTGGAAGCGAATCTCACCCTTCTCCAGGAAGTACGCGGTGTCGGCGAGCCGCAGGGCGAGGTTGACCGACTGCTCGACGAGGATGACGGTGGTCCCCTGATCCCGGATGGCCGCGACCATCGGCAGCAGCTGTTCCACCACCGCCGGAGCGAGGCCCAGGGACAGCTCGTCGAGAAGGAGAATGCGCGGGCGGCCGAGGAACGCCATCCCCAGCGCCAGCATCTGTTGCTGACCGCCAGAGAGGTTGCCGGCGGGCTCGTCCTTGCGTGCGGCCAGTACCGGGAACTGGCTCAGCACCCGTTGCCGGCGTGCGTCCAGGTCCGCCGCGTGCTTGCGGTCGAGCCAACCGGCGACCCGGAGGTTCTCGCCCACGGTCAGGGACGGGAAGACCCCCTGGCCGCCGGGCACCAGCGAGATGCCGAGCGCCGCGATCTCGTTCGACGGTGCGTGGGTGATGTCTCGCCCGTCGAAGATCACCGCGCCGCGGTCTGCCTCGACCGCACCGCAGATCGCCTTCAGCAGAGTGGACTTGCCGGCGCCGTTCGTGCCGAGCAAGGCCACGATCTCGCCCTCGTCGATCTCGAAGTCGACGTGGAACAGGACCTGCACATTGCCGTAGAAGACCTGCACGTCGCGGCAGAGCAGCAGCTTGACCAGCCCGTGCCGGCGCTGCTGCAGGACCTCGGCGCGCGCCGCCGCCGTGGTCCACACCTGCTGGATGTCCTGGTCGAGCACCTGGCCGGAGCTGGCCAGGACGAGGCCGCCGATGACGAAGACCGGCGTCATGATCAGCATTCCGGGGCGGATGCCGACCCCGTCGGCCACGCCTCCGACGATGGGAAGGACCGCCAGTCCCGGGATCACCCAGACGGCCCCCAAGGAGAACCCCATCGATCGGGCTCGGGGTGGTATCCCGAGCGACAGGGCGGCGAACACGCCCGGACCGACGACGGCGAGCGTGGCCGCGATCGCCATGTTGGCGACGATCGTCAACCAGAGCCACGGAGCCCAGGCGAAGAGGGCCGCGAAGGCCCCGCAGAGGCAGCTGGACACGGCGAGGAACCGCATGATCAGCGCGGGATCCCGCGTGATGAGCCGGGTGCCGAAGCGTGCCCCGACGACGAGACCGACGATCTGGACCGGCTCGGTCAGGGCCGCGATGTACGACCGCTCGACGACGCCCAGGTGGAAGGCCTGCTCATACAGCAGTGAGGCCAGCGAGGAGAACCCGATGACCGACGCCGCGAGGAACGGCAGGGAGTAGAAGACGCGGCGCAGACTGGCGACCTTCCAGACGATGCGCCAGGACTCGGCGAACGACGGCGGTGGCTCCTCGGTGAGCAGCGCCTCGCCGTCCACTCCCATGGCGGCTCGTTCGAAGTGCCCGCGTACGGGCTCGACCAGACGCAGACCGAGGGCGACCAAGATGATCGTCGGAATCGCCAGCACCAGGAACGGCGCGCGCCAACCCAGGAAGTACGCCAGCGCGCCGGCCAACAGCGGACCTGCGAACGCTCCGAATGCGTTGCCGAACCGGTAGAGGGAGAACACCCGCGGGCGGGACGCGATGGGAAACCAGTCGGACAGCAGCGAGTTGTGCGTCGGCAGGACCGTTGCCTGACCCAGTCCGGAGCCGGACCGCATGATGACGAGCACCCAGAGGACGGGCGCGAGGCCGGTCCCGAAGGAGAACGCGGCGAAGACGGAGGCTCCGAGGAGCATGACCCGCACCCGCGAGTGCCGGTCCGCCATCTGCGCGATCGGCACCGTCAGGGAAAGCCCGAGGAGGGCGGCGACCGCGACCAGCGACAGGATGCCGGCGTCGCTCGTGTGGAAGGCGTCGCGGATGTTGGGAATGAGCAACCCGAACGAGTCGCGGTCCATCTCCTCGACCATGTTGAAGCCGAACAGGACGAGCAGCGCGTATGCGGGGCCGCCGCCGGACAGGTCCGTCAACCAGATCACCGGGTGGCGCACGGCGGCGCGGATCCGCTGCGCTGCGGGGCCGGACCCTACGGGCGGTTCGGGTAGCGCGGGGATCACGAGGAGATCCCCGTCTCTGCCGGCGGTCTGGAAGCGTCGTCCAGGGGAGTGCCGACGTCGTCCGGGCGCAGCCGGTCGGCCAGCAGGCTCGGGACGATGATTCCGCGCTGTCGCGCGACCAGGCGGAGGCCGGCGTCCCGAACGCGGAAGAGCACGTCGCCCAGGCCACCCGGGATGACCATCAGCACGAGCAGCACCCCGACGGCCGAGGCAAGTGTCTGCCACCTGGTCCCGGGGAGGAGCCATTGGGACCCGTTCAGGAACAGCGAGCCCAGCGCCGCTCCGGGCAAGGACCCGACCCCGCCGACGACCGCGGCGATGAAGACGGTGAAGCTTTGGTCCGCGGTGTACGTGGTCGGGCTGAACCCCCCGAGCAGGTGCACGAGCAGGCAGCCTCCGAGTGCCGCCAGGAACCCCGACATGGCGAACGCCGTGAGCTTGGCCCGCAGGAGATCGACCCCGAAAACCTGGACGCCCCGCTCGTTCTCCCGCAGCGCCACGAGAACCCGTCCGGTCCGGCTGTGGCGGATTCCCCTCGTCGCGAGGACCGCCAGGGCCAGCACGACGAGGCACAGGTAGTAGTAGCGGCGCTGCGAGGCCAGTCCGATGCCGCCGAACAGGTGCGGTCGGGTGACGACGGCGTTGGGGTCGGGGGCCCAGGAGAAGTGCTCGTTGTTCAGGAAGTACGCCGACGTCGCGAGGGCGAATCCCAGTGTGGTGACGGCGAGGAAGAAGCCGCGCAGGCGCAGCGCCGGCAGCCCGACGATGACCGCCACCACCGCTCCCAACAGGCCCGACGCGAGCAGGGTCAGGCCGAGGTCGAGGTTCCAGTGCTGGGTCGCGTAGGCTCCGCCGGCCGCGCCGAACGCGGCGAAGGACATCTGCCCCAGCGAGACCTGACCCGCCCATCCCGTGAGCACCACCACCGACATGGTGATGATGACGAACGCGACGGCGGCGCTGGCCTTGATCAGGTCCCCGACCCCGAGCCACCAGGGCAGCACGGCGGCCAGAGCGAGAAGGAGCCCGCCGCCACCCCAGCGCACGAGGCGTACCTCAGGCAGGTGGCGCAGCTCGGCGGGTATCGGACGGACGTCGTCCGACGAGCGCCACGTCGAGGCCTGATCGATCTCGGACCTGGTGGCCGCAGCCTTTCGCAGCAGCAGGGCGAGCACGATGATCGCGGCCAGGATGGGTTCGACCAGTTCTGGGTGGCGCGGGTTGTTCCAGGTGACCCCCTGAGCGAACAGGCCGAGCGCCACCGCCGCCGCGGCGACGGCCGGGAGGTCGACCAGGTTGCCGAGCATCAGGGCGGCCAGCGCGGCGAGCAGGACGCTCAGGTTCAGGCCCGTGATGACGGGCAGCCCGTCGATGCCGGCCTGAAGGAACACGCCCGCGAACGACAGCAGCGAGGCCAGTGCCCACACCACCGTCATGAGCCGCTTGACCGGGACACCGAGCAGGCCGGCGCGCTCCGCGCTCTCGGCGCTGGCCCGGATCGCGACGCCGATGTCGGTGAAGCGCAGGAGCGCTGCCACTCCGAGGAGTGCGATCGGGGCGACGATCACGGCTACCAGGTGGTCTGCCGAGAAGACGATCGGCTCGATGGTGAGATGGAACGTCAGCGGAAAGTGCACCTGGCTGCTGGCCGGTCGCTTGCCCCAGATCAGCGGGATGAAGACCGCGCCCAGCGACAGGAACTGCGCCAGCCCGAGGGTCGCGACCGTGAGGATCAGGCGCGGTGCGCGGAAGAACCGGCGGATGACGGCCAGCTCGACGATCGTGCCGAGGAGTACCGAGGCGACCACGCCGACGCTCACGGCCAGGAAGTAGTTCCAGCCGGCATAGACCACCAGGGACACCGACAGGACGACCGGCGCGGTGCCCAGCTCACCCTGGGCGAAGTTGAGGATCCGGTTCGCTCGGTAGACCAACGCCATGCCCACGGCGATCATGGCGCCGAGCAGCCCGAGGATCAGTCCTTGGACGACCACGCCGGCGGGCATGGGGAACGCGGCGAGGCCGACGGCCAGGACGATTGCGGCGGGACCGTAGCGTCGCGCGGCGCCGGCCACATGGCCCCGTGCGCTGCTCCCGGCCATGGGCACCGTCGTCAACCCTCCCCGGCCGCGTCGAGGCACTCTCGGAGTGACGCCACTGTGATGGGTGCATGAGCGAAATGCAATACGTCGGCTGCCGGCGCGGGTCCGGCGGTGGCGAGGGGCCACGATCCGGTGTGCATGGGGCATGGGAGCCCTGTGATCACAGGAGCTCTCGCGCAGTGCCCCCGGCAGGATTCGAACCTGCGCTTTCGCCTCCGGAGGGCGACGCTCTATCCCCTGAGCTACGGGGGCCCAGACAGCCGGACACTCTACCGGGCACTGCTGCCCGACTCGGCGCCGTGCCCGCACTGCGCCGAGTCCGTGTGCGACAACCAACCATTGCCACCGTGCAATAATCGCCTCCGTGCAGCGGAACTCGGACGAGGATCGCCCCGCCTCGGCGAGCGACGTGCTGTTGAGTGCGAGTCGCGCCCTGGTCGCCATCGCCGCCCGGTCACTGGGACCCATCGAGGACCAGGTGACATTGGCGCAGTACCGCGCCCTCGTCGTGATCGCCGCGCGCGGACCGCTTCGTCCCGCGGATCTGGCCGCGGAGCTGGACGTCACTCCGTCGACCGCAACGCGGCTGTGTGACCGACTCTCGCGCAAGAAGCTGATCAACCGCTCGCACCGGGAGAGCGACCGGCGCGAGGTGGAGCTCACGCTCGCGGCAGAGGGACGGAAGCTCGTCAACGACGTCACGGCCCGGCGGCGACGGGACCTCCGGCGCGTCCTGGCCCGCATCTCACCCGAGCAGCAGGGCCAGCTCGTCGAGTCGATGCGGTTGTTCACCGAGGCTGCCGGCGAGGTCCCCGAAGGCTCCTGGGCCCTGGGCCTGACCCCGTGATCAGCCCGCGCGAGCGACTGCGCGCCGGTGGCGCGGCCGTCGGCGGCTGGACCCGCCGGGCCAGCTACCTGCAGCGATGGGTCGTGCTCGGCGCCCTCATCGGCGTGATCGCGGGCCTGGGAGCGGTCGTCTTCTACGCCGCCCTCCGCGGCGCGACCCGCCTGTTCCTCGACGTGATCGCCGGCTACCGCGTGCCCCAGCCCGCCGGTGAGGGCGACTTCGTGGGTACGGGCCACTTCCCGCACTGGTGGGTGATCCCGCTGGTCGTGGCGCTCGGCGGGCTGCTCTCGGGCATCCTCGTCTTCCGCTTCGCGCCCGAGGCGGAGGGGCACGGCACGGATGCGGCGATCGACGCCGTCCACCGCAACCCGCGGCTCATCCGTGCGCGCGCCGTCGTCGTGAAGATCGTCGCGTCCGCGATCACCATCGGTTCAGGCGGGTCCGGCGGTCGGGAGGGCCCGACGGCCCAGATCTCCGCAGGCTTCGGCTCGCTGCTCGCCCGCACGCTCGACCTGTCGCCCGAGGACGGGCGGATCGCCGTGTCCATCGGCATCGGGTCGGGCATCGGCGCCATCTTCAGCGCGCCGCTCGGCGGTGCGGTCCTGGCCGCGGACATCCCGTACCGCGACGACTTCGAGGTCGAGGCGCTCATCCCCGGCCTCATCTCCTCGATCGTCGGCTACACGGTTTTCGGGCTCATCGACGGCTTCAAGCCGCTGTTCGGCTACGCCGCGCCGGGCTACGAGTTCCACGAGCCAGTGCAGCTCGGCTGGTTCGCGCTGATCGGGATCCTCGCCGGGCTGGTCGGGCTCGTGTACGCCAAGACGTTCTACGGCGTCGTGGCCCTGAGCAACCGCGCGCGCATCAGCAGGCTGCTTCGCCCCGCGGCCGGTGGCCTGCTCGTCGGGCTCCTCGCCCTGGCCGTGCCGGAGGTCCTCGGTACGGGGTACGGCTGGGTCCAGCACTCGCTCGACCGTGGCCAGCTGCTCGCGCTCCCGCTCTGGATCGTCCTGGTCCTGCCGTTCGCGAAGATCCTCGCCACCGCCTTGTCGATCGGTACGGGCGGCTCCGGCGGCATCTTCGGGCCGGGTGTGGTGGTGGGCGCGTTCGTCGGCGCCGCGGTGTGGCGGCTGCTGGAGACCACCGGGCTCGACGGCGTCCCGCACTCACCGGCCCCGTTCGTGATCGTCGGCATGATGGCCTGTTTCGGCAGTATCGCCCGGGCGCCGCTGGCGATGATGCTGATGGTTGCCGAGATGACCGGCAGCCTCACGATCCTGGCGCCCGCGATGGTGGCCGTCGGCCTGGCGTACCTCATCGCGCGGCGCACCGACGAGACGATCTACCGCAGCCAGCTGCGGAACCGCGAGGAGGCGCAGTCCGCGCGGCTGCGGCTCGGCCTGCCGCTGCTCGGGCGCGTCCGGGTGGCCGAGGCCATGGCCGCCCCGCGCGCGGTGCTCCCCGCCGACATCACCGTGGCGGAGGCGGTCGAGCAGCTGCACGCGGCCGGCGTCCCGGGCGCGCCGGTCGTCGACTCGGAGGGCCGTTTCCGCGGCACGGTCGACCTGGACGCGCTGCGGGACGCGGCGCCCGACACCCCCGTGTCGCGCCGCGTCGACGCGGCGGCCGCGTCCGTCTCGGGGGACAGCAACCTGGACGAGGCCATCGACGCGCTGCCCGAGGGCCACGCGTGGCTGACGGTTCTCGACGACGCCCGGAAGGTACGCGGCATCGTGGCGATCAGCGACGTCGTCCGCGCCTACCACGCGGCCCTGCGCGCCGACCGCACCCGGATGTCCCACGTCTCGTCGAACGCGGGCATCGCCGAGCTCGCCGTCGGCGAAGGGTCGCCCTTGATCGGCCACACGCTCGACGAGCGCGCGCTGCCGGAAGGAACCATCGTCGTGTCGGTACGGCGGTCCGACTCCGTCTTGCTGGGCCTCGGCAGCGTGCGGCTCCAGGCGGGGGACGTGGTCACGGTCCTCGCGCGCCCCGGACGACTGGCGGCGGCGCGGGCGCTGATCGCGCCGGAGGCCACGTCCGTCTAGTAGCTCCTCCGGGGCAGGAGTCACGCCCCCGACGGCGAAGCACCCGGCAGTCCTCCCTGCCGGCTCCCGGCACGAACCGATCGGAGCGCCCTGTGCGTCGTCGCCCGTTGTCCCTGCTCGCGGTCGCGGCGGCCGCCGCGCTCGTCGCCGTCCCGGTCGCCGCCCACGCGGCGACCGTGCGCACCGCGAGCCCGGCTCCGCACGCCAGCGGTTCCCGGACCGTGCCGGGGGTCCTTCTCGGTCTCAGCCGCGCCTCGCTGCTGGCGCCCGCGCCCGCCGCGCACACGATGACCGTCGGCATCGGCCTGCACGGGGCCGACCCGTCCGGCGAGCAGGCCCTCGTCGCCGCCGAGTACGACAGGACCAGCCCGCTCTACCACCACTTCCTCACCCCGGCGCAGTTCGACGCCCGGTTCGGCGTCCCGGCCGCTGCCGTCGCGCAGACCCGCGCGTGGCTGACCGGGAACGGCCTGCACGTCGACTCGGTGTCCGAGAGCGGCGCGTACGTCATGGCCACCGGCACCGTCGCGCAGCTGGACAAGACCTTCCACGTGCACATCGGCTCGTACCACGACGCCAAGGTCGGCAGCTTCCTCGCCAACGACGTCGCCCCGACGGTGCCGGCCGCCCTGCCGGTCACCGCGGTCCTCGGCCTGGACACCGTGCAGCGCATCCACCCCGCCGACCTGACGAGCACCCCGCTGCCGGCCGCGCCGGACGCCGGCACGTTCAGCGGCGTGCTCCAGCCTCGCGACCTGTGGTCGATCTACGACCAGCCGGCCACCGACGAGGGCGAGGGCCAGACCATCGGCATCTTCGGCGAGGGCGAGACCGACAGCGTCGTCACCCAGCTACGGCTGTTCGAGCAGCACGAGCAGCTGCCCAAGGTCCCCGTACGCGTCGTGCACACCGAGGGTGGCACCGACGACGACTACAGCGACAACTCCGGCTCGATCGAGTGGTACCTCGACGTGCAGGCGTCCACCGGCATGGCGCCGAAGGTCAGCCAGCTCGACCTCTACTTCGCCAAGAGCCTGTACGACGCCGACATCGCCAAGGACTTCTCCGCCTGGGTGCAGGACCCCAACGGCCCCAAGGAGATGAACGCCTCCTTCGGCGAGTGCGAGACCGGCCCGTACAACACCGTCGCGGGTCCGCTCGCGCAGATTCCGTACGGGACCGAGCTCGGCGACGAGCTCGAGCCGGTCGCCGAGCCGATGCTCGAGCAGGCGGCGGCCGAGGGCCGGACGCTGTTCGCGTCGGCGGGGGACACCGGCAGTGGCTGCCCGGAGGTCGTGGTGCCGGTTGCGGGCGCGGGGAACGGTGTCGCGCCGCAGCCGCTGCCGATCGTCAACTACCCGTGCGCGAGTGCGTACGCCGTCTGCGTCGGCGGCACCGTCATCGAGACCGACAGCACCGACCACGGCAAGCGCACCAGCGAGGACGCGTGGATGGACACCGGCGGCGGGCCGAGCCACTCGATCCTCGAGCCGGCCTTCCAGAAGAAGACGGCGAACATCAACGCCACCAGCGAGGACGAGTTCTGCCGCTACTCCGCCGACGGCAGCCAGGTCTACCCGCCCGGCACGGTCTGCCGGGCCACCCCTGAC
This sequence comes from Mycobacteriales bacterium, assembly GCA_036379355.1. Classification (GTDB taxonomy): domain Bacteria; phylum Actinomycetota; class Actinomycetes; order Mycobacteriales; family CAJCIY01; genus CAJCIY01. Next base: position 16,298 of record DASVGV010000092.1, read on the forward strand.
GTCGCCGCCCTGTCGGGGAACATCCTGGGCAACGGCTACTTCATCTACATCGACGGGGAGCCCTCGTCCGAGGGCGGCACCAGCCTCTCCAGCCCGCTGACGATGGGCATGTGGGCGCGCCTGCAGGCGGCCGCACCGACCCCGGCCGGACTCGGGTTCGCCGACGAGACGTTCTACGGCCAGTCCGACAAGGGGGCGGCGACGTACGCCCGCGACTTCACCGACATCACGTCGACCGACACCGAGCAGACCGCAGGCCTGTCGACGACGAACGGCTTCTACACGGCGGGTACCGGCTACGACTTCGTGAGCGGTCTCGGCGCGCTGAACGTCGGCAACCTGCTGACCGACGTGGACGGCACCACGACGGCCCGCTACCCGCAGGGACCGCCGGCGCCGGCGGAGGTCGTGCAGAGCACCGTGTCGATGCACAGCCCGACCGGCAATGCCACCGACCCGCTCGTCGCGACCACCGGCAACCTGCCGGCGATCGACCTGTCCGGCGCGACCCTGACCACGTCGCCCGACGGCTCCACCGTGACCGCGACGCTGACCGGTCCGGCCCTGTCGGCGACGCCCGACCCGCTGGCCGCCACCGGCGGCGAGGACTTCTACGTCTACTGGTACGACGCGGCCAAGGACACCGTCTACTACGTGCACGCGCACACCGACGTGGCGGCGGGGACGACGTACAGCGCCGGGTCGACGGCCGGCGGTTCGTACACCGACATCGCCGCGGCCGGAGCCACCGGCTCGTTCACCGGCACCACGCTCAAGATCACCGCGAAGCTGGCTGCGCTGGGCGCGCCGAAGAAGGGCGACCTGCTCGGCGACCCGGCCGCGATCACCCAGATCGGGGCCGGCGTACCGGTCGGCGTCATCACCGTGGAGTCGTTCACGGCGGACAGTGCCAGCTATCCGAGCGTCGCCGCGTCGAACGCGGGCGACGCCGTCTGCGTCGGCGGGTGCTCGTCGGCGGTGAGCGCGCCGACCACGACGGCGCCGGCCGGGACGACGGCGGCCGCTCCGGGCACGACGGCGCGGCCGGCCTCGAGCACGGTCGCCGCGTCCGGCACGCTGGCGTTCACGGGGATGTCCGCGGTGGTCCCGTTGGTCGCGCTGCTGCTCGTGCTGGCCGGCGTCGCCGCGCTCTGCGTCCGCCGCCGCCACGCCCGCGCCACCCTCTGACGCGGCGGAACGCCCCGTACGCTGCTGCGGTGGTCGATCCGGTCCGGGTGCTCGTCGTCGACGACGACCCGGTGATCCGCCAGCTCATCTCCATGAACCTGACGCTCGAGGGGTACGAGGTGCACACCGCGACGGACGGCCAGGACGCCCTCGAGGTCGCGGCCCGTGTCCGGCCACATGTCGCGACCGTCGACGTGATGATGCCGGTCCTCGACGGCGTCGACCTGGCTGCCGCCCTGCGCGCCGACCCGGGGACCGCGGCGACCAAGGTCTGCCTCGTCTCGGCGCGCGCGCAGGCCGCGGAACGCCGCCGGATGGAGGCGGCGCCGGGCGTGGACGCCTTCATCACCAAGCCGTTCGACCCGGAGGACCTCATCGCCGTCGTCCGGGATCTCGCCGGGCGCTAGGCATCCCGTACCCGCGACGCCGCACCGTCCCCCCTCGCCCCCGGCGAATTGGGTCATGGAATCGCCCCTCCAGAGATCGTCTTGGGGCGATCTCATGACCCGATTCGTACGTGGCGCGGGGCCCGCGCTTCCGGCCGGCGGCGAAGGCTCATTCGCACCGCCGAGCGCCCCCGGGATGGCTAGTGTTTTCACCGTGATCAAGAAGGCGTTCGCGGTCGCCGCCGTGGCCGCGACCCTTGTCGGGTGCGGCGGCTCCTCGACCCCGGCCGCGCCGCACGATGGGCAGCAGCTCGCGCCGCCCCCCGCGACGGTCCCGCCGGACTACACCTCGGTTGCCGCTCTCGTGGCTCAGCTGAAGGGTGTCGCGACGTGCTCCCCGAACGGGCCGCAGAGCGAGGTCTGCACGCTCGTCACCGCCACCGTGAACAGCGCCCAGATCGCGACCGTGCAGCCGTTCCAGGTGAAGGTCTTCGCGACGGCGGCCGAGACGCAGGCCTACCTGACGTACGTCCACGGGGCCAACGTCACCTACGCCCAGGACGGGAGCCCGGTACGGGAGGCGCTGACCGGTCCGCACTGGGTGCTGATGCCGCAGGTGGCCTCGGCCGACCTCGCCGCCCGGCTCCGGCCGTACCTGGGCGGCACGATCTTCCAGTAGACGCCGCCCACTAGCCTGGCCGCATGACCCCGTCCGAGCTGTCCGCCGCGCTCGTCGCGGTGGTGGCCGAGGCGGTCGGCGCGGGCGAGCTGTCCGTCCAGGTCCCGGAGCAGATCCGGGTGGAACGTCCCCGGTCCGCCGAGCACGGCGACTACGCGTCGTCGATCGCGCTCCAGCTCGCGAAGCCGGCCGGACGCGCTCCCCGAGAGGTCGCGGATCTCTTGGCCGCCCGCCTGCGCCGCCGGCCGGGCATCGGCGCGGTCGACGTCGCCGGCCCGGGGTTCCTCAACGTCACGCTGGCGGCGGCCGCCCTGGGCCAGGTCGCCGCCGATGTGGTCGCCGCGGGGCCTGCGTACGCGCGCAGCGAGACCCTGCGCGGACAGAAGATCAACCTGGAGTTCGTCAGCGCGAACCCGACCGGGCCGATCCACGTCGGGGGAGTGCGCTGGGCAGCGGTCGGCGACGCGCTGGGGCGGGTGCTGGCTGCCAGCGGCGCGGCCGTCACGCGTGAGTACTACTTCAACGACCACGGGGCCCAGATCGACCGGTTCTCGGCGAGCCTGCTCGCGGCGGCGCGGGGCCGGCCGGCGCCGGAGGATGGCTACGGCGGGGCGTACATCGCCGAGATCGCGGCCGACGTGGTCGCCCGCAACCCGGATGTCACCGCCCTGGACGACGGGGCGGCGCAGGAGGTGTTCCGCCGCGACGGCGTCGAGCAGATGTTCGCGGAGATCAAGACCTCGTTGCACGACTTCGGGGTCGACTTCGACGTCTACTTCCACGAGAACGACCTGCACGAGTCGGGACGCGTCACCCAGGCCGTGCAGCGGCTGCGGGACGAGGGGCGGGTCTACGACGCCGACGGCGCGGTGTGGCTGCGTACCACCGACTTCGGCGACGACAAGGACCGGGTGCTCATTCGCTCGAACGGCGAGCCGTCGTACTTCTCCGGCGACGTGGCCTACTACCTCGACAAGCGCGAGCGCGGCTTCGACAAAGTCGTGATCATGCTCGGCGCCGACCACGCCGGCTACGTGGGGCGGATGCGCGCGATGGCGGCCTGCTTCGGCGACGATCCCGACCAGACGCTGGAGATCCTCATCGGGCAGCTGGTCAACCTGGTCCGCGACGGGGCGCCGCTGAAAATGTCCAAGCGGGCCGGCACGGTGATCACCCTGGAGGACCTCGTCGACGCGATCGGCGTCGACGCGGCCCGGTACGCCCTCGCGCGCTCTCCGCGTGACAGCCAGCTCGACCTCGACCTCGACCTGTGGGCCAAGCGAGCCACCGACAACCCCGTGTTCTACGTGCAGTACGCCGGGGTGCGCGCCGCGTCGATCGCCCGCGGCGCGGCGGACCTGGGCATCGCCGTGCCGGCGGACGTCGACGTGGGGCTGCTCACCCATCCCCGCGAGCAGGAGCTGCTGCTGGCGCTGGCCGAGCTGCCCCGCGTGGTGGCGAGCGCCGCCGAGCTGCGCGAGCCGCACCGGGTCGCGCGTTACCTCGAGGAGCAGGTTGCCCGCTCGGCGCAGCGGTTCTTCGACGAGTGCCGGGTACTGCCCCGCGGCGACGAGGAGGTGACGGCGCTCACCGGCGCACGCCTCCTGCTGTGGCAAGCGGTCCGTACCGTCATCGAGACCGGCCTGGACCTGCTCGGAGTGTCGGCACCCGAGCGCATGTAGCGCGAGGGTGTGCGGCGGTGCGCGGGCCTCGTACCACTACCCTTTGCGCATGAGCGGTACGGAGCCAGCGGGCCTGGACCCCGCCGTCTGGCCCGTGACCGCCGGGCGGACCGGCGGGGTGCTGACGATCGGCGGGATGCAGGTCACCGACCTGGCGTCCGCGTACGGTACGCCGGCTTTCCTGCTGTGCGAGAAGGACTTTCGCGACCGTGCCCGCGCCTGGGGGCGCGCGTTCGTCGGCGGTGACGTCTACTACGCCGGCAAGGCGTTCCTGTGCAAGGCCGTGGTCCGCTGGATCGACGAGGAAGGCCTCTCGCTGGACGTGTGCACCGGCGGTGAGCTCGCCGTCGCGCTGGCCGCGGACTTCCCGCCGGAGCGGATCGCCTTCCACGGCAACAACAAGTCCGTCGCCGAGCTCGAACGCGCCGTCGGCGCCCGGGTGGGCCGGATCGTCGTCGACAGCCTGGAGGAGATCGACCGGCTGGCCATCCTCGGTGCCCGCCAGAAGGTCATGATCCGGGTGACACCGGGCGTCGAGGCGCATACGCACGAGTACGTCGCGACCGGCCAGGAGGACCAGAAGTTCGGCTTCTCGCTGGCGAGCGGCGCTGCTGCCGAGGCCGTCGCACGGGTGCTGGGCACGCCGACGCTGGAGCTCGTCGGCCTGCACGCCCACATCGGCTCGCAGATCTTCGACACGGCCGGCTTCGGGCTCGCGGCGCACCGCATGGTCGGGCTGCTCGCGCAGGTTCGCGACCAGCACGGCCTCGAGCTGCCGGAGCTGGACCTCGGCGGTGGCCTCGGGATCGCCTACACCTCAGCCGATGCGCCGCTGCCGGTGGGCGAGGTCGCCGAGCGCCTCGCCTACCTCGTCGCCAAGGAGTGCGCGTCGGCCGGCATCGCGACCCCCCGCCTGGCCGTCGAGCCCGGCCGCGCGATCGCGGGCCCGGGCACGATCACGTTGTACGAGGTCGGGACCGTGAAGGACCTGCCGGGGCTGCGCACGTACGTCTCGGTCGACGGCGGCATGAGCGACAACATCCGTACGGCGCTGTACGGCGCGCACTACACCGCGGTCCTCGCCTCGCGGGCCAGCGACGCGCCGCTGCGGCCGATGACGATCACCGGAAAGCACTGCGAGAGTGGCGATATCGTCGCGCACGACGTGCCGCTCCCGGCCGACCTGCGTCCCGGTGACCTGCTCGCGGTGCCGGCATCCGGCGCCTATCACCGCTCCATGGCGAGCAACTACAACCACGTGCCCCGCCCGCCGGTGGTGGCCGTCCGGGAGGGCGCGGCGCGGGTGATCGTGCGCCGGGAGACCGAGGACGACCTGCTGCGGCTGGACGCCTCGTGAGCCGCGGAACGCACCGCGAGATCGGCGTCGCCCTGCTGGGCGCCGGCGTCGTCGGCAGCGAGGTCCTGCGGCTGCTCGCCAGTGAGGGCGGCGAGCTCGCGCAGCGGATCGGCGCGCCGCTGGTGGTCCGCGGCATCGCGGTGCGCCGGCCCGACCGCGTACGCGACCTGCCGGTCGACCCTGCGCTGTTCACCAAGGACGCCGACGCGCTCGTCACCCGCCCGGACGTCGACGTCGTCGTCGAGCTCGTCGGAGGCGTCGAGCTGGCCCGCGGGTGGCTGCTCTCGGCGCTGGCCGCCGGCAAGGCCGTCGTCACCGCGAACAAGGCGCTGCTCGCCGCCGAGAGCAAGGCCCTGCACGCCGCCGCCGTGGACAGCGGCGTCGACCTCTACTACGAGGCGTCGGTTGCCGGGGCGATCCCGCTGCTGCGGCCGCTGCGGGACTCGCTCGCCGGCGACCACGTCCGCAGCGTCCTCGGCATCGTCAACGGCACCACCAACTTCATCCTCTCGCGCATGGACGAGACCGGCGCCGGGTTCGCCGAGGCGCTCGACGAGGCGACCGCGCTCGGGTACGCCGAGGCCGACCCCACTGCCGACGTCGAGGGCTACGACGCCGCTGCGAAGGCCGCGATCCTCGCCGGGCTGGCGTTCCACACCACGGTGACCGCCGACCAGGTGCACCGCGAGGGCATCACCGACGTGACCGCCGCCGACATCGCATCCGCCCGCGCCGTGGGCGCGACGATCAAGCTGCTGGCGATCTGCGAGAAGGGCGCCGACGGCATCGCCGTACGCGTCCACCCGGCGATGCTGCCGCGTACCCATCCCCTCGCGTCGGTCGGGGACGCGTTCAACGCGGTCTTCGTCGAGGCCGACTCGGCCGGCTCGCTCATGTTCTACGGCCGCGGCGCAGGGGGGCCGCCGACCGCGAGCGCTGTGCTCGGCGACCTCGTCGCCGTCGCGCGCAGCATCGTCGCGGAGCGGCCCGGGTCCGCCGACAGCCGGTACGCCGACCTGCGCGTGCTGCCGATGGGGGAGACCGTCACGCGCTACCACGTGTCGCTCGACGTCGCCGACAAGCCGGGCGTGCTTGCCGCTGTGGCGCAGGCGTTCTCGGCCCACGGCGTGTCGATCCGCACCGTGCGCCAGGAGGGTCACGCCGGGGACGCGACGCTCGTGCTCGTCACGCACGCCGCCCGCGACGCGGACCTGTCGGCCACCGTCGAGGACCTGCGCCACCTGGACGCGGTCCGCGCCGTCACGTCGGTCATGCGGGTCGAGGGCGGCGAGCTGTGACCTGGCGCGGCGTGATCGAGGAGTACCGCGACCGCTTGCCGGTCGAGGACGGCGTCCGGGTCGTGACGTTGCGGGAGGGCGG
>DASVGV010000093.1:0-10574 GCA_036379355.1 Mycobacteriales bacterium
TGTACGGCAGGGTGGCGTCCGCGCCCTCCCGCGGTCCGGCCGTGGCGTCGCTGGGCACGGCCCGACGATAGGCGAGCCGTCCGGTGCCGCGGCGAGCGTGACCAGATCCGCCTCCATACGGCGCCGTGGCCGTCGGCCGCACGCGTGGGGTCGCCAGCGAAGCCCGCCGTCCGGCCGGCATGGAGGCGGATCTGGTCAATGGCGGACCGTGGCGCCGGATGCCGGGGCCGGGTCCTGGGACGTTGCCGCATCCCAGCGGGGCCTGTCACCATCTCCGTATGCGGCACCTGGAGGGCTTCTTGCTCGTCGCACCGTTCCTGCTGACGGGGCTGACACTGGTGGCGCTGACTGCTCACGGTGCCTCGCGGCGGGGTCTTCGACCGACGTGGGCGGCGCTCGCGGGACTCATGCTCCCCGTTACCTGGGTCGTCTGGTACGTCCACGACCGGCGGTCCTGTTCTGTCCGCCCGGCCTGATGTCCTTCTGGGCGGCGACGGCTATTCCTTGCGGTCGACGGGCCGTACCGAGGCGACCCGCCACTGACATCCGTCCTGGCCGTGATCGTCGCCGAACTCTACGTCGACGGCCTCGCCGCCGAAGAGCTCCACATATCCACGGATCCCGCGTACCTGGGAGAAGTGAGCGAAGCCGAGACCCGGGCGGTTGTCGACCTGCACCGCGCCCCACCCGTCCTCGGAGTGCCAGAACGCGACGGTGCCGCGTTCCACGGGGGGAACGCTCTGGTTCGCGCCGTCGCTTCCGCTGGATGAGCCGCCCTGCGCGGCGACGGCGGCGGCGCCGGCGGCGGCCGCCTCGGGGTCGAGGTAGCGGCCCGGGCCGGCGGCCGTCATATCGTCGGTGATCTCGTACGCCAGCGGGTTCCCGGTCGGGATGTTCAGGCCGGCGATGTCGGTGTCGGAGATGCCCTCGAGGTGCTTGACCAGCGCCCGGATCGAGTTGCCGTGCGCGACGACGAGGACGACGGGGAAGCGGCGCAGGTCGGCGACGAGGTCGCCCTCCCAGTACGGCAGCAGCCGCGTCACGACGTCGGCCAGGCACTCGGTCCGGGGGACATCGGGCACCTCCGCGTAGCGCGGGTCGCCGCTGACGTCGAACTCCGAGCCCGGCGTGATCGGCGGCGGCGGCACGTCGTACGACCGCCGCCAGAGCATGAACTGCTCCTCGCCGTACTGACTCTTGACCGACGCCTTGTCCTTGCCCTGCAGGTCGCCGTAGTGCCGCTCGTTGAGCCGCCACGACCGTCGCACGGGGACCCACACGCGCTCGCAGGTCTCCAGCGCGAGGGTCGAGGTACGGATCGCGCGGGTCAGCAGCGAGGTGTGCAGCACGTCGGGCAGTAGCCCGTGCTCGGCCAGCAGCTCGCCGCCACGCCGCGCCTCCTGCTCGCCGAGCGGCGTGAGGTCGACGTCCCACCAGCCGGTGAACAGGTTCTCGAGGTTCCACGCCGACTGGCCGTGGCGCATGAGCACGAGCGTGGCGGTCACGGGCGGTCAACCTGCCCCTCGGGGTCGGCGAAGCGGGCGAACGCCTGCAGGTTCGCCAGCGACTCGCCGTTCTTGGCCCGCCACGCCCACTCGCGGCGGATCGAGGATCCGAAACCGATCTCGAGCATCGTGTCGAAGGTCTCGTCGGCGTACGACAGGACCGAGCCCAGCAGCCGGTCGACCTCCTCGGCGGAGATCGCCGACAGCGGCAGGCGGCCGACGAGGTAGACGTCGCCGACGTTGTCGATCGCCCACGCGACGCCGTACATGCGGCCGTTGCGGGTCAGCAGCAGGTCGTAGAGACGCTGCTGCTCCTCGTCGGGGCGGCGCATCACGAACGCCTCGACCAGGAGGGAGTGGTCGCCGGCCACCAGCCAGCACATCGTCGCGAGCTTGTGCTGCCCTTCGAGCTTCACGAGGTACTGGCGCGGGCGGGGCCTTTCGTACGTCATGCCCTCCAGCGCCGACATCAGGGCCGCGTCGATCTCATCAACCGGTTCCGGCTGCGACACAGGGCTTTCGGTCATCTCACGCCTCCAGGGCCCGCAGTGTCAGGGTGGCCTCGTCCACCGCGTCCGCGTACACGTCGGCGATCAGGGTGGCGGTGCGGTCCCAGCCGAAGCCGGCCGCGTGCTCGACGCCCCTCGCGCCCATGGCGGCCAGGTCGGTGTCCAGCGCGAGCCGGGCGATCTCCGCCGCCCACACCTCGGGGTCGTGACCGGCCACGAGCCGGCCGGTGGCGCCGTCGACGACCGCGGTCCGCAGCCCACCGACGGCGGCACCGAGGACGGGCGTGCCGCAGGCCTGCGCCTCCAGTGCGACCAGGCCGAACGACTCGTTGTGGCTGGGTACGGCGACGACGTCGGCAGCGCGATAGACCTCGGCCAGGTCCCGCGCGCAGAGCGGCGGGACGAACCGCACGAGGTCGGCGACCCCGTGGTCGGCCGCGAGCCGTGCGAGGCCCGCCGGCCCGCCGAGCGCTTCGCCGCTGGCGCCCCCGACCACGGCGAGGACGAGCCGAGAGCGCAGGCGCGCGTCGCGGGCGACGGCCGCGGCGACCGCGCGGATCAGCAGGTCCGGCGCCTTGAGCGGCTGGATGCGGCCGACGAAGGCGACGAGCACGCCGTCGGGCGGCACCCCCAGCTGGGTACGCACGCCGGACGCCGAGCCGGGGCGGAACACCTCGAGGTCGACGCCCGGAGGGACGACGACGATGTCACCCGGGTCGGCGTCGTAGAGGTCGACGAGCTCGCGCGCCTCCGCAGCCGTCGAGGCCAGGAGCCGGTCCGCCACCGCCACCACCTGCTCCTCGCCGACAAGGCGGGCGAGGGGCTCGGCGTGGTCGCCGTCGGCGAGCGCGAGGTTCTTCACCCGGCCGAGCGTGTGGGCGGTGTGTACCAGCGGCACGCCGAGCCGCTCGGACACCAGCCAGCCCGCCTGGCCCGACAGCCAGTAGTGCGAGTGCACGAGGTCGTAGTGGCCCGGCTCGTGCTGGGCCTCGGCCCGCAGGACGCCGGCGCTGAACGCACACATCTGCGCCGGCAGGTCGGCCTTGGACAGCCCTTCGTACGGGCCTGCGGTGATGCTCCGGACCGTGAGGCCGCGCTCCACCCGAACCACTGGCGGCACCTCGGAGGAGGTGGCGCGGGTGAACACGTCGACCTCGGTGCCGGCGCGCGCGAGCCGCTTGGCGAGCTCGAGGACGTACACGTTCAGGCCGCCCGCGTCACCGCTGCCCGGCTGGTCCAGGGGACTGGTGTGCATCGAGAGCATCGCCACCCGGCGTACGGGTTCGGGCCCGCGCACCCGCCGTCCGACCACGCGCACGCGCGCCCTCCTCGCCGCCGATGACCTGCCCATCCTGCCGCAGCGGTCAGCACCGCAGGCACCCGCCGCATTCCGCTGGGAGGATGCCCGCGTGCAGACCCGACCTGTCGCCGTTGTGACCGGAGCGAGCAGTGGCATCGGCGCCGCCACGGCCCGCCGCCTCGCCGAGGAGGGCTTCGCGGTGGTGTGCGCGGCGCGGCGCACGGACCGGATCGAGGCGCTCGCCACCGAGATCGACGGCGTCGCGATCGGCTGCGACGTCGCCGACACGGCCTCGGTGGAGCGGCTCGCCGAACAGGTGCCGGACTGCGCGGTGCTGGTGAACAACGCGGGCGGCGCGCTGGGCCTCGAACCGGTCGCCGAGGCCGACGAGGCGCACTGGAGGCAGATGTTCGAGACCAACGTGCTCGGCGTCATGCGGGTGACGCGCGCCCTGCTGCCTGCGCTGGAGCGCAGCGGCGACGGGCGGATCGTCGTGGTCGGCTCGGTCGCGGGTCACGAGGCGTACGTCGGGGGCGGCGGCTACACCGCGGCCAAGCACGGCGCGGCCGTGCTCGCGCAGACGCTCCGCCTGGAGCTGCTCGGCCGGCCGATCCGCGTCACGGAGGTCGCACCCGGCCTGGTCGAGACCGAGTTCTCGCTCGTCCGCTTCGACGGGGACGAGCGGCGCGCGGCCGCCGTCTACGCGGGCCTCACGCCGCTCTCGGCCGAGGACGTCGCCGACTGCATCGTGTGGGCGGTCACCCGCCCGGCCCACGTGAACATCGACCGGATCGACGTGAAGCCGCGTGACCAGGCGACCGCGTCGGTCACCCACCGCGCGTGATGCGAGCATCGGACCCGTGACCGACCTCCCGGTGGCCGCCGACCACACGCACGTCGTCTCCAACGGCAAGACCGACCTCACGCTCGAGCGGCTGGCCCGCCAGCAGCCGGGGATGGACCGGCTGATGGCCGAGCTCGGCCCGCGCGTGCACCGGCTCGCGCACGCCGGCTGGGCCCGCAACTGGCCGCTGGCCGCGTACTTCTACAAGTCGGTGGTCAAGCAGCTGCGGCTGTGCGTCGAGAGCCGGCCGAAGTACGACCCGCAGATGACGGCGTACATCGACGAGGACTGCGCGCCCGTGCAGGCGGCGATCAAGGCCGGCGACGCCGCGGCGTTCGACGCCGCGTACGAGCGCATGGTCGCGCGGGCGAACGACTACCACGTGGAGTTCGGCAAGCCGTTCCTCGGCTGGCGTACGCCGATCGAGCCGCCGGCGGACCTCGACCTGCGCGCCGGCATGGACTGAGCCGGTCGCATGCCGGCGTACCCGCTGCTCCTGGACCTGGCCGGACGGCTCGTCGTCGTGGTCGGCGGCGGTGCGGTCGCCCAGCGCCGCGCGCATGCCGCCGCGGCGGCCGGTGCGCGCGTCGTGGTGGTCGCGCCCGCGGTGGCCGACGGACTGAACGACATCGTGGAGGTACGCCAAAGGACTTACGCGGCAGGCGATCTGGACGGGGCGTGGCTGGTGCACGCCGCGACCGACGACCCGGCGGTCAACGCGACCGTCGCGGCCGATGCGGAGGAGGCAGGCGTCTGGTGTGTCCGCGCCGACGACGCCGCCGCGACCGCCGCCCGGGTACCGGCCAGCGCCGTGGTCGGCGACGTCGTCGTGGCGGTGGGCAGCGACGGTCCCGACGCCGACCCGGCGCGGATGGCGACCCTTCGCGATGCGATCCGTCTGCTGCTGGACGCGGGTGAGCTGCCCGTACGCCGGCAGCGCGAGCACTCCGGGCGGGTGACCCTGGTCGGCGGTGGCCCCGGCGACCCGGGCCTCATCACCGTGCGGGGACGGCAGGCGCTCGCCGAGGCGGACGTGGTGGTGGTCGACAAGCTCGCCCCCCGCGCCTGGCTGGAGGCGCTTCCGCAGGGCGTCGAGGTGGTGGACGCCGGCAAGGCCCCGCACGCGCACAACCTGACGCAGGACGAGATCAACGCGCTGCTCGTCGAGCGGGCGCTCGCGGGGCAGCACGTCGTGCGGCTGAAAGGGGGCGACCCGTACGTCTTCGGCCGCGGCGGCGAGGAGGCGCTCGCGTGCATCGCCGCCGGCGTCCCCGTCGAGGTGGTCCCCGGCGTGACCAGTGCGCTCGCGGTGCCCGCGGCCGCGGGCATCCCGGTGACGCACCGCGGCCTCGCCCAGGAGTTCACCGTCGTCAGCGCGCACCTCGACCCGACGCACCCCGCCGGCACCGTCGACTACGACGCGCTGGCGGCTTCCCGGGGCACGTTGCTGTTCCTCATGGGGGTGCAGCGCCTGCCACGCATCGCGGCGGAGCTCGTCGCCCGGGGGCGACCTGCCGACACGCCCGTCGCACTGATCGAGGATGGCGGCCTGCCGACCGAACGGGTCACGGTCGCCACCCTGGCGACGATCGGCGAGGCGGCGGCCGGCGCGAAGCCCCCGGGCGTCATCGTCGTCGGCGACGTGGTGTCCCTGCGCGAGCGGCTGACGTGACCGAGCCGTCGATGCTGCTGGTGGCGCACGGAAGCAGCGACCCGGCGGCCACCGCGACCGTTCTCGCCGTCCGCGATCGGGTCCGCTCCCTGCGACCCGCAATGCACTGCGCCGCGGGCTTTCTGGAGAGGGCGTCGCCGGCGGCGAGCGCGGCGTTGGCCGGGCTGCCGCGCCCCGTCGTCGTCGTGCCCCTGCTGCTGACCGAGGCCTACCACGCGCGCGCCGACATCGCCGCCCTGATCCAGGACGGGGTGGTCGCCGCGGACGTGCTCGGGGACGACCCCGGGCTCGTCCCCGTCGCGGCGGACCGGCTGGGCGACGTGCCGGGATCGGTCGTTCTCGCGACCGCAGGGACGAGCGACGAGGCGGCGAACGCGGCCACCGCCCGGTTCGCCGGCCGCCTGGCGACCCAGCTGCGCCGGCCCGTCGTCGCGGCGTTCGCCGCTGCCGCGGAACCGACCGTGCCACAGGCGATCTCGGCGCTCACGCCGCCGATCGTGGTGCTGCGCTGGCTGCTGTCGCCCGGGCACTTCGCCGACCGCATCGCGACCGACGCCGACGCCGCGGGCGCCGCCTGCACCGACGTCATCGGCGACCACCCCGCCGTCGCCGCGCTGCTCCTGGCGCGCTACGACGCGGCCGCGGCGCGCCTTCCCTGACCGTCCATTAGCGTCCGGGTCCGGAGCGAGGGGAGACGCGCATGAAGGTCGGGTTCTCAGCGGGGTACTGGAGCGCCGGGCCGCCACCCGGTGTCGAGCAGCAGCTCGCGGAGGCCGAGGCGTCCGGCTTCGACACGTTCTGGACGGCCGAGGCGTACGGCTCGGACGCGCTGACGCCGCTCGCCTGGTGGGGGTCGCGGACGACGAGCATCAAGCTGGGCACGTCGATCTGCCAGCTGTCCGCCCGCACACCGACCGCCCTCGCGATGGCCGCCCTGACGCTCGACCACCTGTCCGGCGGACGGGTCGTGCTGGGAATCGGCGCGTCCGGTCCGCAGGTGGTCGAGGGCTGGTACGGCCAGCCCTACCCGCGTCCGCTCGAGCGCACGAGAGAGTACGTCGAGATCATGCGGGCCGTCTGGGCCCGCGACGAGCCGGTCGCCTACAGCGGCAAGCACTATCAGTTGCCGTACCCGGGTGGCATGGGCCTCGGCAAGCCGCTGAAGTCGACCGTCCACCCGCTGCGGCCGGACATCCCCGTCTATCTCGGCGCCGAGGGACCGAAGAACGTCGCCCTCGCCGCGGAGATCGCCGACGGCTGGCTGCCGCTGTGGTTCTCACCCAAGAGCGACCAGTTCTACCGCGACGCCCTGGCCGAGGGGTTCGCGCGTCCCGGCGCCCGCCGAGACGCCGGAACCTTCGACGTGGCAGGCATGATCCCGGTCATCGAGCACGACGACGTCGAGGCCGCCGCGAGCCTCCTCAAGCCCATGCTCGCCCTGTACATCGGTGGGATGGGCGCCAGGAATGCGAACTTCCACCACGACGTGTTCGTGCGGATGGGCTGGGGCGACGCCTGCGCAGAGATCCAGGAGCACTACCTGGCCGGCCGCCGCGACGACGCCGCCGCCGCGGTGCCGACAGCGCTGGTCGAGGACGTCGCCCTCGTCGGGCCGGTCGACAAGATCGTCGAGGAGATCGAGACCCGGTGGCGGCCCACCTGCCTGACGTCGGTCATCCTCGGTGGCTGGCCCGGCGCCGCCTCCCGCGACACGATCCTCGCCGCGCTCCGCGGCTGATCCACCCGGAGGCGACCGCTCAGGACGCCACCGCTGCGAACGCGTCGTACGCCTGCTGGGTGAACAGCACGAACCGCACCTCGGCGACCGCGCCGGTGAAGGCCGAGACGGTGCCGACCGCGACCCTGGCGGCGTCCTCGACGGGCCAGCCGTAGACGCCCGTCGAGATCGACGGGAACGCGACGGTGCTGGCGCCGATCTCGTCGGCGACCTCGAGCGAGCGGCGGTACGCGGACGCGAGCAGCGGACGGCGCCGGTCCGCCCGGGCTTCGGACCAGACGGGCCCGACGGTTGCGATCACCCACCGCGCGGGCAGGTCGTACCCGGGCATGGCGATCGCCTCGCCCGTCGGCAGCCCGTCCGGCAGGACCTCCCGACGCAGCCGACGGCACTCGGCCATCAGCCGCGGCCCGGCCGCCCGGTGGATCGCGCCGTCGACTCCGCCGCCGCCCGAGAGCGAGGAGTTCGCCGCGTTGACGACCGCGTCGACGTGCTCGGCGGTGATGTCGCCGAGGACGAGCGACAGGTTCACCGGCTCGGGCGGCGCGGGTGGGCGATCTCGTCGAGCGCGGCGAGCTCGTCGGCCGTCGGCTCCCAGTCACCCGCCGCGGCGTTGGCCCGTACCTGCTCAGGCTTGGTCGCGCCCGCGATCACCGACGTCACCGCCGGCTGCGCGCCCAGCCCGGCGACCGCGATCTCGAGCAACGACCGGCCGATCGAGGCGCCCCAGGCGGTCAGGGCCTCGACGACGTCCAGCTTCTTGTCGGTGACGTAGCCCTCGCGGGCCGCCAGCCGGGTGCCCTCGGGCACGCCGCCGGCGCGGGTGACCTTCCCGGTGAGCAGGCCGTTGGCGAGCGGGAAGAACGGCAGCACCCCCACGTCGTACGAAACGCATGCCGGGATCACCTCGCGCTCCACGTCCCGTTCGAGCAGCGAGTAGTGGTTCTGCGCCGAGACGAACGGGGGCCAGCCGTGCAGCCGGGACAAGTAGTGCGCCTCGGCGATCTGCCAGCCGGCGAAGTTGGAATGGCCGAGGTAGCGGACCTTGCCCTCGCGGACGAGGTCCACGAGCGCGTCGTACGTCTCCTCGAACGGCGTCGACGGGTCCGGGGCGTGCATCTGGTACAGGTCGATGTGGTCGGTGCGCAGCCGGCGCAGGGACGCTTCGACGGCCCGGCGTACGTACCAGCGCGACCCGCGGGCCCCGTGGTCGTCGCCGAGCTTCCCGTCCATGTCCATGCCGAACTTCGTCGCGAGCACGACCTCGTCGCGCCGGCCCTGCAGCACCTCGCCCAGCTGCTCCTCCGAGCCGCCCTTCCCGCCGTACGTGTCGGCCGTGTCGATCAAGGTCACCCCGACCTCCAGCGCCGCGTCGACGACGGCACGCGTCGCGGCCAGGTCGAGCCGCAGGCCGAAGTTGTTGCTGCCGAGGCCGACCGCAGAGACGACCAGCCCGGATCCACCGAGATGTACGTAGCGCATGGCACGACCCTACGGACGCGAACGCCCCCGCCGCCGGGAGGCGACGGGGGCGGGGAGACTCGCGCGGTCAGCTGGTGTGCGCGGAGGTGGTGGCGGCCGGCTTCGACGTCGCGGTCTTCGTGCTGGCGGTCTTGCTCTTCGCGGTCGACGTCCGGGCGGAGCCGCTGCGCGCCGGGGCGGTCCGGACGTAGCCGGAGACCAGCTTCTCGCCACGCTTGGCGTAGCCGGCGTAGGCGTCGGTGGCCTGCTTCTGCAGCCGCTGCGCCGCCGTCTCCACCTGCTTCTGCAGGTCGGCGATCTGCGCCTGCGCCTTGGCCGGCAGCCCCTGCACCACGTCGGGCAGCTCCTTGGCCTGGGCCTCGACGGTGTCCCGCAGCTCCTTGATGGTGGCCGGCGCCGCGGACACGCCTGCCTGCACGAGCTGCTGGACCTGGTTCAGCTGGGCTGTGTAGGCCGCCTGGAGCTCGGCGAACCGGGTCTGCGCCTTGGCGGGCAGGTCCTTGACCTGGCTCTCGACGGTGCCCCGCAGCTCCTTCACGGTGGCCGGTAGCTCCTTGACCTGGGCCTGCACCGATCCGCGCAGCTCCTTCACCTGCGTGGCGAAGGCGGTGCGGCGGGCGTCGGCCTCGGCCTGGTAGGTCGCGGGCAGCTTGCGGACGGCCGCGAACGCCGCGTCGTAGGCGCCGACGGCGGAGTAGAAGGGCTTGATGGCCTCGGAAAGCGCCGGCGGCAGCGTGATGGTCACGGTCGGGCCGGCGGTTGCCTTCTTGGTGGTGGTCATGCGGTTCCTCCTTCGGGTGCCCGGAACACGGTCCGAGCGGTCAGGTTCGTGGGGCGGGCTCAGCCCGCGTGCACCGCGCTGTCGCCGACGGCAGGTTCGGCCGGTGCCGAGCCAGCCGCGTTCTCGGCGCGGAAGGACGTGTAGATCTCGAGCAGCACCTGCTTTTGCCGTTCGGAGATCGACGTGTCGGCGAGCACCGCGCTGGTGGTGTCGTTCGAGACGTGCCGCTCGTCCAGGATTCCGGCCTGCACGTACAGCGCCTCGGCGGAGATGCGCAGCGCCTTGGCGATCTGCTGCAGGATCTCGGCGCTGGGGTGGCGCAGCCCGCGTTCGATCTGGGACAGGTACGGGTTCGACACGCCCGCCTGCACCGCGAGCTGGCGCAACGAGATCTGCGCCGACTTGCGCTGCTCGCGGATGTAGCTGCCGAGGTCACGGACGTCGATCTTGCTGATCGCGGCCATCGACCTCACCCCGGGAGCGCGGAACAAGCGGACCTGTACGACGCTACCCGACCGTGCTTGCTCATGCAAGCACAGTTGCTAGCACACGGCGGTGAGACCGGTCACAGGCCTCGCGGCCGCGGTCAGTCCGTCCGCGGGGTCAGTCCGTCGCGGTCGCGTCGGCGAGCAAGGTGTCGACGCTCGCCTCGCCGTCGCGGTACCGGCGGGCGATCTCCGCGTTCACCGTGTCGAGCACTCCCTGGACCGCGGAGCGCTGCTGGGAGACGAGGGACTCGGCCC
>DASVGV010000094.1:0-26270 GCA_036379355.1 Mycobacteriales bacterium
CACCGGCACCCCGAGCTGGCTCACGCCGGCACCCTGCAGCCTGGTCGACGCCACGATCGGCACCTCCGGCACCGCGGCCGTCTGCGCAGCGCCCTCGTCCTCCTCGCCGTGCACCGCGCCGACCTCGGGGGTCACGTTGGCCTCGCTCGTGAACACTCCGGTCACGATCACGCCGCCCACGCCGGCCCAGACCACCACGCTGACCGTGACCACCGCCCGCGACCCCACCAACACCACCGCCCACTATCCGGACCTCGCCGGGCTGCACCTGAACCTCGGCGAGACCCTCACCTCCACGGCCGGCGGCTTCACCGCAACTCTGAGCTGGCCCACCACCCAGAACATCGTGCTGTGACCGCCACCGCCCGAGCCCGGACCCGGTCCGAGCCCAGCGGTCCGTCGCGGGTCGGCCAGCGACCCCCCGACCGGCCCACGAGGTGGGCGCCGGCGCTGTGCAGCCTGCTGGTGGCACTGTTCCTCGCGCTGCTACTCGCCGTCGGCTGGGTCTCGGGCTGGCGCGCGCAGGACCTCACCAGCGCCAGCATGGGCACCGCCGCACCCGTCGGGACACTCGTGATCAGCCGCCCCATCGCGCCCAGCCAGATCCGGGTCGGCGACATCGTCGCGTTCCACCCACCAGGACAACCCCACACCACCTTCGTGCACCGCGTCGTCGCCATCCACCACCCCGGCCCGGCCGCGCAACTGAGCACCCACGGTGACCTGTCCGGATCGGTCGACCCCTGGACCCTGCCCGCGACAGCCGTCATTGGCACCGCCGCCGTCCGGATCCCCGCCGTGGGATGGCTCCTGCGCATGCTGCCCTGGCTCACCCTCGGCGCCGGCTCTGTCTTGGCCCTGTCCGTACCCTTCGGAAACGAGGGCCGCCGGGCCGCCCAGATCGCGGGCTTCAGCCTGATCACCGTCGTCGCCGTCTGGCACTTCCACCCCCTCACCGGCATCGAAACGATCAGCTCCGGCCCCACCCGGCACGGCGCCCAAGCCACCGTCGTCGCCACCGGAATCCTGCCTGTCAAGGTCACTGCGCTGCACCACGCCGCCGGCGCTTCCCTGCTCCAAGCAGGCCATATCGGCACCGTCCGCGCCACCGCCCTCGACAGCCGCGGCGCCATGAGCCTCGCCGTCACTCCCCACCTGACCGGCTGGTGGTGGCTCACCGCCCTCGCCTGGCCCGCCCCACTACTCGCCGGGCTCCGCCAACCCCGACCCACCGACCCCGAGCCCGCGCCGGAGCACGTCTCGACATAGGCCCCCGCGCTCGCGTCCACGCTGCCCCACGGGTAGAGGAACGGACTGACCGGTGGCGCGGCCCGGATCGGGAATGTCCCTCCGGCGAAACGCCTCGGTGACGAGCTTGAGCTACTGCACGCCGTCCAGGATCTCGCCTCACGGCGGCCCGCCACCGTCATCGAGGCGATGGAAGCAATCACCGAGGAGACCGTGGCCCTGTCCTGTGAGGCCGCCGCCGCATACATCCCTGGCCGGGAGCTCGTCGTGCACGAGCGCGGCTGGCACCCGACCCCGGAGCTCGGCGCGGCACTCAGCTCGCTGCCCGACGTTGCCTGCACCCAGGACGCCGCCCGCGCCGACATGCCGCCCGCGCTCGGCGCCGACAACGGCGTCTCTCACATCTGCTCGTACCCATCGGCTCCTCCCCCGCGAAAGCACTGCTGCTTGCCGTCCATACCGGGACCGCCCCCCGCGGGTTCACCGACCTGTGCCAGCAGCTGGGGGTCCGCCTCGGTGAGGTCGCAGACATGCACCTGTCGACAACGTTCGTCCGCGAGGAGATGCAGGAAGCGCTGCGCGTATCCCGCTTGTCGGCCCGATCCGACCCGCTGACCGGACTCGGGAACCGGCTCGCTTGGGGCGGGGCCTGCGACACCGCCGCGGAACGCGTCGCCGAGGGCTACGACTACGGCGTCGTCGTCGCTGACCTCGACGGACTCAAGGCTTGCAACGACCGGTACGGCCACGCCGCCGGCGACGAGGTAGCGATTCTGCTACCGCCGACGCCGCCAACGAAGCAGCCGCCGTCGCCGAGCGTCTGCGCGACGTCCTCTCGACGCCTAACCACGACGACGATCCGCCCGTCTGGGCCTCGGTCGGCCACGCCTGGTGCGGCGCCGGCGAAGACCTCAAGGACGCCGTCCGCGAAGCCGATGACGCCAGTACGCACGGAAGGCACGAACCCGCGGCAACCGCCTACTCGCCACCCACGGCTGACGAGCAAACGCACCTCGTCTCACAGCCTGCTGATCACGGCTCCTGTCCGCAGGTGCGTTGCGCCAACCCCGGGCGTTCACTTGGGCGCGGGCGCCCCGCTGTTAGACCCAGGGCCTTCTCATTGATAATAGGAGCATTATGTCGTTCCTGGTTGGCCTTGCCCCCCGGTTCGACGTCAAGGTCAGCGGTGAGACGACGCCCCGCCGGATGTGGTTGCTGTCCGCAGTGGCGGTGGTGAAGCCTGCGGAACGCCGCTTCCATCGTGAACAGGCCCTTGTTCAAGATCACCGCAAGGACACCTGCGGCGGCATCGTGTCGATCCCGCCCCCAGCGGCCCGCTCGCTGTGGACATCGACCACGAATCCAGCGGTGCGTAACGAGTCACGATCAGTCGACCATGGAGCAGGCGCAACCGTGAACGACAACCGTCCGACCGAAGTGTCGATCGAGCGCGTGACGCGTGCGCTGCGGCGAATCCGGCGCGACCGGCTCCGCCTCGAGACGGTCGGCGGCGAGACCTACGTAACGCTCGTGATGCAGGCCAGCGCCGCCGCGCGCGTCAATGCGGCGACGCATGTCGTCGACGCTCTGGTCGCAGCCGGCCTGCGGGTGGACTCGGTCGACCCGGTCGGCGACCTGGCGACGCCGGGCGCTGCGGTGGTCGTTCGGGAGGCGGGTGGCTGACCTGCCCAGGGTGCGGACAGCGGCCGGCGGCTCCCAGCCGACCGCTAGGCTCGGCGCCGTGCGCCCGTTGCTCCTTGCCGGCCTTCTCGGGGCCGTCCTTGCCGTGGCCCGTCGCCTGACCGGCTCGCGAGAAGACCTGTGGCAGCGGGCGAACGAGGTCGCCGACGCGCGCGACTGACCGTCGGGGGCCGTAGCTCAACTGGCAGAGCACCGCCTTTGCAAGGCGGGGGTTAGGGGTTCAAATCCCCTCGGCTCCACTGTTTGGTACCAGCCGTCACCGCCCCTCCGCGGCGGCCCCAGCCCCCGCACTTACCGGCGTACGGGAGCGGCCGGGGCGAGCTCGACGGTGAGCGACGAGGGTGCGGTTGGCGTGCGCTGGATGTCATACACGCCGCCGGCGAGCTGCGTCAGCTGAGCGGGGATCGGGGCGAGGTGCGGTGTGTCCGCGGTGGAGATCGTGACCCGGAGCCGGTCCCCGGCGGGGATGGTCGCGAGGGTCGGGAACACCTGGATCTGGTACCGCTCGGTGGCGCCCGGGACGACCGGTTGCGCCGACGTCTGCGTGTACGGGTGGTACGGATACACCGTCGCCCCGCCGACCGTCCAGGAGCGGCTCGGGTCGGTCGCGCGCAGTGATCCGAGCAGCGCGCCCTCGGTGAGCGGGTACGACGTGCCGTTCGGCGACACGACCTCGACCTCCGCCACCCACTGCGTCTGCGTCGTGTTGGCCGACGCGTCGACGGTGGCAGTGATCGGACCGGCCAGGGTGGTCGGCTCGGAGAACGGCGCGGTGGTGTACGTCCTCGACCACGGACCGACCTGGGTGAGGTTGTCGGAGTCCGTGCAGGGCGCGAGGACACCCGCTTCGCTGGCCGCGATCGACACCACCCCCATGGACCACTGGTCGACCGGCCGACCGCAGACCGAACCGGTCGGGCTCCACACGATGCGGTCGCTTCCCGCCGTCGCGGCAGTGGGACGCGCGGCCGACAGCGAGCCGCCAGCGCCGAAGTAGTAGGTGGCGGGCTTCGCCCCGACGAACGGGTACGTCGTCGTCTCGTCGAAGACGCCGGTCCCGAGGTCGTAGTAGTGCAGCGGCGTCGGCGTGCTCGCCATCCCGGTCGGCTCGTGCTTCAGCCAGGTGTCGAACCATTCGAGCTCGAGCGGGTCCACGTCGACGCTCGACCCGTTCACGTGCTCCCAGGGCCCGTCCAGCAACTGGTACCGGCCGGTGGTGTGCTGCCCCGCCAGCATCGGCGCGGTCGTCGGCCGTCCGGAGTACGCGTTCTGCAGGCCGGCGTAGTTGAGCGGCTCGCCGTTCTGGAACAGGTCGAACTCACCGCCGACCAGGTAGGCGGGGATGCCGTTCGCGACGATCTTCGACAGGACGTCGGACGGGTTC
Organism: Mycobacteriales bacterium; assembly: GCA_036379355.1. Classification (GTDB taxonomy): domain Bacteria; phylum Actinomycetota; class Actinomycetes; order Mycobacteriales; family CAJCIY01; genus CAJCIY01. The sequence continues at coordinate 4,334 of DASVGV010000094.1, forward strand.
CGCTGCTGCCAGTAGGTGCCGTCGTAGTCCTCATCGCCGCCGGCGAGGATGTTCGCGGTCGTGGCCGCGTGATAGCTGGCCAGTCCGTTCGCGTGGTCGGTCTCGATCCCGGCCAGGTGGCCGAGCAGCTGCGGATCGCTCGCCGCGTCTGCCACGGGGTTGGCCGCGTTGAGCGCGCCGGTGAGGCCGAGGTACGTCTCGCCGAACTCCACGTCGATCAGGCCGCCCATGAACGCGGTGTCCCGGTAGAGGTCGTTCGCGGCCACCATCGGAAAGATCGCCTTCAGCGGTGAGTTCTTGCCGACCGCGCCGGCGAGCAGCATCTGGTCGATGCCCAGGTACGACGGTCCGTACGTGCCGACCTCGCCGGTCGAGTTCGGCAGGTGCGCTGCCCAGTCGAGGACGTGCACGGCGTCCTGCGTCTGGATCGGGTCGAACAGGCCCCACTCGCCATTCGAGTCGCCGGTCCCCCGCACGTCCATGACGATCTCGATGTAGCCGCGCTGGACGAGATAGTTGTCGGCTCCGCCGGTGGGCGTTCCGCCCCCGGAAGTCGCGGCCGAGCCGGGCGTGCTGGAGCCGCCCTGCTGCTTGCCGTACGGCGTCATCGTGAGGAGGACCGGGAACTTGCCGGGTGCGGGCGCGCCGGACGCCAGCGTCGGGTAGATCTCGTTCACCCGGATCGTGGTACCGCCCGCGCCGGGGACAGCGATGTCGTCGGTCGACGCCGTGCCGTAGGTCGCCGCCTCGGGCTTCCAGGTGGACCCGGGGGCGGCACTGGCGGCGAGGACCGAGCCCGGGACCTGCGGGCTGAGTCCCGTCAGGCTCGAGGGAGCCGACTCGACCGCGGGTGCGCCGGCCGGCGGCGCAGGTGTCGTCGCGAGGGCCGGGACTGCCACCCCCAGTGCCGCTGCGGCCGCCGCGGCGGCGACCCCCGCCCTCCGCCAGTCACTCTTTCGTCGCACGCTCGTCCCCAGACTCATCGGGTCGCGGCGGTTGCCGCGCGTCTCCGACGAACCCAACGACGGCGGCGCCGTGACCGTGACGGCTACGAAACGGCGGACGTCCGCCCCGACGCGGTTATCAGTGCGTGGGGCGCGGGTGGACGGGCTGGCGTCCGGACGGCGGTGGGCGGTTGCCTGACGGCCGGACGCGCCTCAGCACGACGCTCACGAGTAGGACCAGGACGTACGCGACGGCGCCGAGGAGGCAGCCGAGGATGAACAGTCCGATGATCAGGGCGGCGATCACGGCAGCCATGGCGCCCACCCTCCGGACATGCGGGGTATCTGTCCGCTGGTGCGAGTACTAATCGCGGCGGCTGCTGCGGGCGTGATCGTCCTCGAGCGGCGGGTCGACGTGCGTTGCCGCGGCGGCGGGAAAGGCCAACGCGCCGCCCTCCACGCTGAGGGTGACGCGGATGCCCGGCGCCGGGAGGGCGCGGCCCGAGCAGCGCGCGGTCACCCTTGCCTCGTCGCCTGCCAGGCGAAGCGCCACGAGCGCGTCGTGGCCGTAGAAGGTCGAGCCCTCCACCGTGGCGGCGGCACCGGGCCCGTCGGTGTGGATCACGATCTGCTCGGGCCGCAGCAGGAGCGTCGCCGGCCCGTCGGCGCACGCGCAGGTGATCGGCACCGACCCGAGCGAGCACGTCGCCGTGCGGTCGCTGACGACCGCCGGTAGCTGGACGGAGTCGCCGACGAAGGCCGCCACGCCGAGGTCCGCGGGGGTGGCGTACACCTCGGCCGGCGTCGCGTGCTGGATGAGCCGCCCGTCACGCATCACCGCGACCTGGCGGGCCATCGACAGCGCCTCGGCCTGGTCATGGGTGACGAGGACCGCCGTGATCCCGGTGGTCGCCAGTGCCTCGGACACCGCCTGCCGGGTCTCCGCGCGCAGGCCGGCGTCGAGCGCCGAGAACGGCTCGTCGAGAAGGACGATCGGGGGCCCCGGTGCGAGCGCCCGCGCAACCGCGACCCGCTGCTGCTGGCCGCCGGACAGCTGATGGGGGTACCGGTCGGCGAAGGACGGGTCGAGTCCGAGGAGCGTCAGCAGGTCCTCGACCCGGTCGCGACGGCGGCGGGCGCGCCACGACAGGCCGAAGGTGATGTTCCCGGCCACGGTGAGGTGCGGGAACAGCCCGCCCTCCTGCGGGACGAAGCCGATGCCGCGTCGCTCGGGCGGAAGGCCGCGGCGCCCGTCCGCGACGACGGCCCCGCCGATGGTCACCTGACCGGAGTCGGGCGCGTCGAAGCCGGCGATCAGCCGCAGCAGCGTCGTCTTGCCGCAGCCGGAGGGTCCGAGGATCGCGGTGAGCCCACCGGCGGGTACGTCGAGGTCGACGCCGCGCAACACGTCGACCGCACCGAAGGACTTGCGCAGCCCCGTGGTCGCGAGCCCGGTCATGTGAGCTCGGCCTTCCGGCCGGCGCGCGTCAGAAGCCAGACGGCCGGCGCGGAGATGATCACGAGCAGGGCAGCGTACGGGGCGGCCGCGGCGTACGCCAGCGTCCCGGTGTCGCTCCACACCCGGGTGGCGAGCGTCTCCGTGCCGATCGGTGCCAGGAGCAGCGTCGTGGTCAGCTCGGTCGCGACCATCAGGAACACCAGGGCGGCGGCGGCCCCGAGGCCCGGCGCGATCACCGGCAGCGTCACGCGCCGCAGCACCGCCAGCGGGTGGGCCCCCAGCGAGCGAGCCGTCTCGGTGAGGACCGGGGCAGCCTGGGCCAGCGCGGCCCGGACGCCCACCATCGCCATGGGCAGGAACAGGATGGCGTACCCGGCGATGAGCAGCGGCGTCGTCTGGTAGACCGGCCGGCAGTAGTGGATGGCGACGAACACGAGCGCCAACGCGATCACGATGCCGGGCAGCGCATGCGCGACGTAGGTGCTGCGCTCCAGGACGTTCGGCAGCGGTCCCCGATGGCGCTCGGCGAGCAGCGCGACCGGCAGCGCGAGCAACGTCGTCACCACGGCGGCGGCGAGTCCGAGACCCAGTGACGTCCCGGCTGCGCTGGCCAAGGCGCCCACCGGGAACGAGGCGGACGAGCCGATGACGAGCCAGTGGATCAGGCTGCCGAGCGGGACGCCGAGCCCGACGGCGAGAAGGGCGCCGACGGCGGCGAGCGCCACGGGGGTGCTGCGCCCGAGCCGCACCCGCGGCAGCGACCGCGCCGCGCCGGCTCCGAGCCGGGAGTAGCGGCCACGCCCGCGGAGCCGGATCTCGGCGAGCAGGAGCAGCAGGCACAGCGCGACGAGTACGGCGGCGAGCAGGTTGGCAACCGGCCCGTTGAAGCTCGCCTCGTACTCGCTGTAGATCTCGGTCGTGAACGTCTGGAAGCGCAGCAGCTGGAACGCGCCGAACTCCGCGAGCTCGTGCAGGGCGACGATCAGCATGCCGCCGCCGAGGGCCAGCCGTAGCTGCGGGAGCGTGACCCTCACAAAAGTGCGCCAGGGCCCGTGCCCGAGTGATCGGGCCACCTCCTCGAGCGCCGGGTCCATCCCGCGGAGGGCGGCCGCGACCGGCAGGTAGACGAGCGGGTAGTACGCGAGGCTGACGATCAGCACCGCCCCGCCGTACCCCTGCACCGCCGGCGTCAGCGACACCCAGCCGTAGCTGCTGACGAACGCCGGGACGGCGAGCGGTGCGGCGAGTAGCGGACCGACGACCCGCCGGCCGGGTAGGGACGTGCGCTCCACCAACCAGGCGGCGCCGACCCCCACCACGCCGCACAGCGCGGTGGACGCGGCTACCAGCCGGACCGTGTTCCACAACAGGTGCCCCACCCGGGCACGGAACACCAGCCGCTGCACCTCGCCGCCGCCGGCCTGGACGGCCTCCCCGACGACGAACATCAAGGGAATCAGGGCGAAGAGCGCCACCAGCGCGGCGAGCACCACCAGCCGTAAGGACGGCCCGTTGCCGGCCCTGCCTCGGCGGCCACCGATCGTGGCGGTCAGCGCCATCGCGTCACAACAGACCGGTCTGCTGCAGCAGCGTCACTGCCGTCCCGCCGTCACCGACGTCGCCGGGTCCGAGGTCGGTCGGCACGCCGAGCTGGTCTAACGGCTTCAGCTCGGGATTGGCCGGCACACTCGGGTTCAGCGGGTACTCGAAGTCGTTGCTGTGCGCGAGGACGGTCTGTCCCTGCACCCCGGCGAGGAACGCGAGCAGCCGCTGCGCCTCCGCCTGGTGCTTGCTGGACTTGAGGACGGCGGCGCCGGAGACGCTGAGGTAGGCGCCCGGGTCCTGGTGCCCGAAGTAGTACATCTTGACGTGGCTGGTGTTGGCACCGGACTCCGCTTGGTCGCGGAAGTAGTAGTAGTGGTAGATGATCCCGGCCGCGATCTGGCCGCGGTTGACCGCCTGCAGGATCGCGGTGTTGCCCGAGAACTCCTCGCCGTTGCGCTTGAGCCCGTCCAGCCAGGCCGTCGTCTTCGCGGTCCCCTCCCGCTTGTCGACCGCGGCGACGATTGCTTGGAAGTCCGCATCGGATGGAGCGATCCCGACCTTGCCGTGCCAGTTCGGCCCGCCGACGTCCATGATCGACCTGGGCAGGTCGCTGGCCGAAAGCTTGGCCGGGTTGTACGCGAGCACGACCTCGCGGCCGGCCACCCCCACCCAGTCACCGTGCGGGGAGTCGTACCGCGCGGGGACGTCGGCCAGGGTCGACGCGTCGACGGGCGCGAGCTTGCCCTTCTCGGACAGCAACTCGAGGGCCGGCGAGTTCTCCGTGTAGACCACGTCGGCCGGCGAGGCCGAGCCCTCCTGGAGGATCTGGTTCGCCAGCTCGGGGTCCTCCCCCGACCGCACGTTGACCTTGATCCCGGTGTCCTTGGTGAAGGCGGCGACGAGCGTCGTGGTCGTGGACGCATGCTGCCCGTTGTACAGCGTGAGGGTGGCCTTCCCCGCCGTGCCCGACGACGAGCCGCACGCGGCCAGCGACGCTGCCAGCGCTGCGCTGACCGCTCCGACGGACAGCACGGTCGAGAACCGAGACCTTCCGAGAACCACCGGACCTCCCATCCGTTCACTTAGGCGAACCTAAGTTAACACCGGGCGGGCATGCTGGCGCAGCGGGGGTCCTCAGCGTCCGATCGACAGCTGGATCCAGTGGCCGCCCGCGTCCGCCGTCGTCAGCAGGCGGGGCGGGGGAACGCCCTGCCCGCCGGCAGCCACCGCGACTGCGTACGCACCGGAGTTTCCGAGGACGACGAAGCCGTGCGTGCTGTCGGGGAAGTCCAGGTCGAAGAACCCCTGGCCCTCACCGTCGACCTGGCTGGCGAACGAGACGACGAACGTCTTGGCGCCGTCCCCGCTGCGTACGAGCAGGTCGTTGTCGGACGTCGCCGCAGCGATGATCACCGATGTGGACGGAGTGGCGACCGACCGCAGGTAGCCGTCGGGTGCCAGGTGCGCCCCCGCGGTGAACGTGAGGCCGCCGTCGGCGGACGTGAAGAAGCCCTTCTCGGCGTTCGGGCCGCGCGGCTCGCTCTGGCAGCCGACGACGACGTGCGTCGTGTCGGCAGCGGCGATCCGCCCCGTGGACCCGGCGCCGCACGGCAGCGGCAGAGCGGTCCACGCCGTTCCGTCGTCGCTGCGCCACAGGCGGGGCGTCTGGCCCGGCAGGCCGGGGCTGGACAACACCCAGGTTCGCGTCCCGGCGCTCGTGAGGTCGACGGCGCCGTCGGTGCCGACCAGATCTGGTCCGGTGGCCGTGAGCGTGTCGCCGCCGAGCGGGCTGGTGTACATGCGGCGCCCGGACCGGTCGCCCGCCACCACGTACGCGTCGTCGGGACCGAGGTCGACGGCGTCGACCTCCGCGTCGGCGGGCGCGCCCGGCAGGGAGGCCTTCGACCAGCGTGCGCCGGCGTCGTGGGTGATCCACAGCGGGTCACCCGGGCGACCGTCGGTGAGCAGGCCCTCCCCCGCAGGCGTCATCCGGATCACGGGCGCGTGAAAGGGGTCGGTGAGATCGAGGAACGGCGGGGGCGACACGGATGTCCAGCTGGTGCCGCCGTCCGTGGTGTGCACCATCGCGGCGCAGAGCGTGGTGCCGCCGTCGCACGGAACCGTGCCGACGGCCCAGCCCAGCGAGGTGGTCGCGAACCAGGCGGTCGCGGGCGCGAACAGCTGGGACACCGGCGTGGGCGGGGGCGTGCTCGTGTGCGCCGACGCAGGGGGGGTGGCCGGGCTGGTCCGGGTCGGAGCGGTCGAGCCCGAGCAGGCCGCGAGCAGGCCCAGCCCGCAGACGGCGAGAATTCGGGCGGCGCGCACCTCTGCATCCAACCGTGCTCCCGGCCGGACCGAGATGGTCGCAGGCGGCGCGGGCGCGCGCACGGTGTCTAGGATCGATGGGTCCCCGTCGACCCCAACCGAAGGCAGGCCATGAGCGAGACGCTGGTCGCGACGCTGCACACCACCGCGGGTGACATCCGCATCACCTTGCTGCCCGACCACGCGCCGAAGACGGTGGCGAACTTCACCGGACTGGCGGACGGGTCGCGGGAGTGGACCGACCCGCGGAGCGGCCGGACGAGCACCGACTCGCTCTACGCGGGCACGGTCTTCCATCGGGTCATCGACAACTTCATGATCCAGGGCGGTGACCCGCTCGGCACCGGGACCGGCGGCCCGGGCTACCAGTTCGCCGACGAGTTCCACCCCGACCTGCAGTTCGACCGGCCGTACCTGCTGGCGATGGCGAACGCGGGCCCGGGGACCAACGGCTCGCAGTTCTTCATCACGACCGCCGCCACCCCCTGGCTGACCCGCAAGCACACGATCTTCGGTGAGGTCGCCGACTCGGAGAGCCGCGCCGTGGTGGACACGATCGGCAAGGCGCCGACCGGCCCCCGGGACCGGCCGTTCGAGGACATCGTGATCGAATCGGTGACGATCGAGCGGACCGGCGCCTGAGCCGCCCCAGAAGGCGGCGCGCGACCCGGACGCACCCGTGACCCACCCGGCGCCGCCGGTCGCCCCGGGCTGCTACCGCCACCCCGACCGCCCGACGTACGTCAGCTGCGTGCGATGCGCCCGGCCCATCTGCCCGGACTGCATGCGGCCGGCGTCGGTCGGCTTCCAGTGTCCCGACGAGCTGGCCGAGCAGCGTCGGACCGTACGGCGTCCGCGGACCACGTTCGGCGGGCAGGTGACCGAGGGCGCGAGCGTCACCCGGGCGCTCATCGCCCTCAACGTGGTCGTGTTCCTCGTCATGACGGCGAGCGGCACCGGGTTCTTCGACGGCCATCCGTCGTCGCTGTTCCTGCGCTTCTCGCTGCTGCCGGACGTTCCGGGCGGTACGCACCCCTATGCCGGCATCGCGAATGGCGAGTACTACCGGCTCGTCACCGCGATGTTCCTGCACTTCGGCATCCTGCACATCGCGTCGAACATGTACGTCCTGTACTTCGTCGGCCCCACGGTCGAGCGCGCGTTCGGCCGTGTCCGCTACCTGACGGTCTACCTGCTGGCCGGGGTCGGCGGCTCCGTCGCCTCGTTCCTGTTCGGGCCGGTCCTGGAGAACGGTGCCGGCGCGTCCGGGGCGATCTTCGGGCTCTTCGGCGCCTACTACGTCGTGGCGCGAAAGCTGAACGCCAGCACCGCCGGCATCCTCGGCGTGATCGCGATCAACCTGGTCATCAGCGTCGCCATCCCGCACATCGACATCCGGGCCCACCTCGGGGGACTGGTCGTGGGGACGGTCGCCGCCTTCGTCATCGTGCATGCGCCGCGGCTGCGACGGACCGCGATTCAGGCCGCCGGCCTCGTCGCGATCCTGGTGGTGCTCGCGGTCGCGGTGACGTTCCGCGCGTCCGACCTGCGCAGCCACCCACCGCAGCTCGGCTTCACCCAGCCGACCGCAGCCGCTCCAGCGCACGGCGCGCCTCCTCCGGGCTGACGCGGCCGAGCAGCATGGCCGGGACGGCGTAGACGCGGTCCGCGGTCTCGATCTCCAGCGCCCGCGAACGGCGCCGTGCATCGACGCGTACGGCCTGCACCTCGGGCCAGGCCAGGCGACGGGTCGCGACGAGGGTACGGACGGCGAGACCGTCGCCGTCGGCGGTCAGCGGCGGCCCGCCCACCAGCCAGGCCGCGGCGCCCAGGAAGCCGGCGGCGGCCACCGCCAGCAGCAGCCGGCCCTCGTCGTCGGCCCCGACGGCCAGCACCGCGACGACGATGCCGAGTGCCGCGAGAACCGGCGCGGTGAAGGCGGGCGGCCCGTACCGGATCACGTCGTCGTCCACACTGTGGACAGATGCTGTGGGTGAATCACAGCCGTGTGTTTTGCCCGGTCAGTCGGGACCGGTCAGTTCCACTGGGTGAGCATCGCGAAGCCCGCGACGATGAAGCCGAAGCCGATGAGGATGTTCCAGCCGTGGAGATGCTGCTGGCCGAGCACGCCGCCGCCGGTCACGTAGTAGAGCACCAGGTAGACGATGCCGATGACGAACAAGGCGAGGATCGAGGCGCCCACCCACGGCGGCGACGGCGGCCGCTTCTTCAGGCTGGTCGTGCCGGTCGGCGCGGTGTAGGCCGTCCGCTTACGGCGGCGGGACTCCGGCATCGCTCGTCGACTCCCTCTGTTCGGTCTCGTGCGGCCGCGGTTCGGTGATGCGCACCGAGTGGCCGCGAGGACACGCGCCGGTGCGGCGGTGACCGAACCGGTGGTCATCTAGCGTAGTCGGGTGATGGCCGACGGGCAGCCGCCAGGCGCGGAACCGCAGCCGGACACGCCGAGTGTCCGGCCGGCCCGTCGCTCCTGGTGGCGTTGGGCCGTGCCGGTCGTACTCGTCGCGACCGGGGTCCTTGTCGCCACCTCGCAGCGGGCCCACCCGGGACAATCGGTGACCGACACAACGCACGACCGGCTCGCCAATCTCGTCGCCGCCCAGCAGCGGTCCGCCAACCAGGCGACCGCCCGGCAGCGGTTGCTGCGCGCCCAGGTCGATGCACTCGCCTCCGCCCAGGCCGGCACCGACGCCCGCGTCGCCGCCCAGCAGTCGGCGGCCGCGGCCCTGGCAGGGCCGGCGGGGCTGACGCCGGTGACGGGACCGGCGTATCGCGTGAGCCTCGACGACGCCCCGAAGGGCGCTCCGGTCGAAGCCGGCTACCCGCCGCCCACCCCGGACGACCTTGTGGTGCACCAGCAGGACGTGCAGGCGGTGGTCAACGCGCTGTGGGCCGGCGGCGCGCAGGCCATGATGATCATGGATCAGCGGGTCGTGAGCACCAGCGCCGTCCGCTGCGTCGGCAACACCCTGCTGCTGCAGGGGCGGGTCTACTCCCCGCCGTTCGTCGTCACCGCCGTCGGCGATCCGGCGCGACTCGCCGCTGCCGTCGATGCGGCGCCGGCCGTCCAGATCTACCGTCAGTACGTGCGCGTGTACGGGCTGCGGTTCACGACGCGGACCCTCGGGTCGGTCACCCTGCCGGCGTTCACCGGTCCGCTCTCGCTCGCGTACGCCTCCCCACTGCCGACCCCGCCCGCGGCCGTGACCGGAGGCTCATGATGAGCGATCCGCCGGTCGAGGCACCGGACGACGACCTGATTCCGTACGCCAGCGGGGACGTCGCACCCCGCCGGCACCGTCGCGGCAGCCGGGTCCTGGACGTGATCGCGCTGGTCCTGCGGACCACGGGCGAGCTGGCCATGACCCTCGGCGTCGTGATCCTGCTGTTCGTCGTCTACGAGCTCTACTTCACCGGGATCGCGACGCAACGGGCGCAGCACCATCTCGAGCAGCAGTTCGCGCAGGACATCCGCGCGCACCGGCCGCCGGTGTCCGCGCCGGGCTCGCCGGTTCCCGAGCTCGGGTCCGGGATCGCAGTCATGTACGCGCCGCGGCTCGGGTCCTCGTGGAAGTTCGTGGTCGTCGAGGGGACCGGCACCGACCAGCTCGCGAAGGGCCCAGGCCACTGGGACTACCCGCCCGATCTGGCGAGGGCTCTGGGCCTGGTGGGCCCGACGGCGCCGCCGTCGGCGCAGAAGCCGCTGCCGGACGGGTCGGTCCCGAGCGCGTACCCGGGTGATGTCGGCAACTTCGTGGTGTCCGGGCACCGCACGACCCACTCGCACCCGTTCTACGACGCGGACAAGTTCCAGCCCGGCGACGCCATCGTGGTGGAGACCACGACGACCTGGTACGTGTACAAGGTGACCGGGCAGCAGAGCGTGCTGCCGTCCGACGTGGCGGTGACCTACCCCGTCCCGGACCAGCCCGGCGCGGTCCCGACCCAGAAGCTGATCACCCTGACCACGTGCAACCCGCGCTACTCGGCCTCGCACCGCCTCGTGATCAGCGGGGTGCTCGCGTACCAGCAGCCGCTGTCGGCCGGCAACCCCGCCGCGCTCACCACCGGGGAGGCCTGATGTACGGCTGGTTGTGGCGGCACCTGCCCGGGCCGTGGCCGGTGCGTCTCGTGGAGACGCTCGCACTGGTCGTCGGCGTCGTCGCGCTGCTGTTCTACGTCGTGTTCCCAGCGGCCGACCCGCACCTGCCGTTCAACGACGTGACGGTCAACACCCCGACCACCATCAGTCCGGCACCGACCACCGGGCCGACGACGGCGACGAGCCCGGCCCCGGCCACCTCGGCGGCACCATGACGCACGTCCTCGTCCTGGACAACTACGACTCGTTCGTCTGGAACCTCGTCCAGTACCTCCAGCAGCTCGGCGCCGACACCGTCGTGCACCGCAACGACGCCATCACGAGCGAGGAGGCGGTCGCGCTCGGCGTCGACGGCGTCCTCATCTCGCCCGGACCGGGAACCCCGGAGGCCGCCGGGATCAGCGTGCCGCTGGTGCGGGCCTGTGCTGACGCCCGCATCCCTGTTCTCGGCGTGTGCCTGGGTCATCAGGCCATCGGGGTCGCCTTCGGCGCGACGGTCGGACGTGCGGCCGAGCTGCTGCACGGCAAGACGTCCGAGGTGATCCACCGCGGCGACGGAGTGCTCGCGGGCCTTCCGCAGCCGTTCACCGCCACCCGCTATCACTCGCTGGCGGTCGCGGACGCCACCGTCCCGCCGGAGCTGGAGGTGACGGGCCGGACGGCCTCGGGGATCGTCATGGCACTGCGGCACCGGACCCTGCCGGTAGAGGGCGTGCAGTTCCATCCCGAGTCGGTGCTGACCCAAGGCGGGCACCGGCTGCTGGCCACCTGGCTGGCCCAGTGCGGCGACGACGCGGCGCCCGGGCGCGTACCCGCGCTGGCTGCCGACGTGGAGACGCTCCGGACGGCCGCGTTCCGCTGACCGCAGCGGCGGTACGGTCCGGGGATGACCGACACGACCAGCAGTGTCGCGCCCGCGTCCCCGGACGAGGAGGACGCGTTCCGGCTCACCGATCTGGTGCGCGGCGGCGATGCCACCCGTCGCGCACGGACGGCCCTGACCCTGGCGGCGCCCGGGGGGCGCAGCCTCACCTTCGACGAGCTCGACCGGCGCAGCAACCGGGTCGCCCGCGCGCTGGCGGCCGCTGGCGTGCAGCCGGGCGACCGCGTCCCGATGCTCGATCTCAACTCGATCGAGCTGTTCGAGGTCGTGTTCGGGGCGCTCAAGGCCGGCGGTGTCTTCACTCCCGTCAACTGGCGCCTCACGCCGGCCGAGGTGCGCGCGATCCTGGTCGACAGCGGCGCCGGCGTCGTGGTGGCCGGCCCGCAGTTCGCCGATCTCGCGACCGGTGCGACGGACGGCACCGGCATGCGCGTGATCGTCACCGGCGACGAGTACGAGTCCCTGCTGGCCGCGGCCGACGACAGCGACCCGGGCGAGACGTCGGCGGCCGACGACACGGTTCTGCAGCTGTACACCTCCGGCACCACCGGGTTGCCCAAGGGCGTGATGCTCACGAACCGGAACCTCTCCACCCTGGCCCGGGTCGCCGCGATGCTCGCCTTCGGGCCGGACAGCGTGAACATGGTCGCGATGCCGAACTTCCACATCGGCGGCATCGGGCCGGGCCTCATCGGCCTGCATGCGGGCTGCCACACGTTCGTGGTGCCGGCCTTCGAGCCGGGTGCGGTGCTGGACCTGATGGAGTCCGAGCGCGTGACGAACGCCTTCCTCGTGCCCGCCGCGTTCTCCATGATGGCGGCTCTGCCGGGCGCCGCCGACCGCGACTGGTCGGCGTTGCAGTCCCTGTCGTACGGCGCGTCCCCGATCACGGTGGAGGCGCTCCGGACCGTGCTCGCCACCTTCCACACCCCGATGATGCAGGTGTACGGGATGACCGAGACGACCGGCGCCATCGTGCAGCTCGACCCCGAGGACCACGACCCGGGCGGCCCGCGCGAGCACCTGCTGCGCTCGGCCGGCAAGCCCTACCCCTGGGTCGAGCTGAAGGTCGTGGACGTGGCGACGGGTGCCGAACTGCCGCCCGGTGAAGTCGGCGAGCTGCTCGTCCGGAGCAAGGCCGTGACCGCCGGCTACTGGAACCGCCCGCAGGAGACGGCCGACACGATCGCCGCCGACGGCTGGCTGCGGACCGGCGACGGCGGCTACCTCGACCCCGAGGGCTACCTGTTCCTCACCGACCGGATCAAGGACATGATCGTCAGCGGTGCCGAGAACATCTACCCGATCGAGGTCGAGAACGTGCTGGCCGACCACCCGGGCATCGCCGACGTCGCGGTGATCGGCGTGCCGCACGAGAAGTGGGGGGAGACGGTCAAGGCGGTCGTCGTCCCGCGGCCGGGCGTGACCCTCGACCCGGACGAGGTCCTGTCCTGGGCCAAGGAACGGCTCGCCGGCTACAAGCGGCCGACGTCGATCGACGTCGTCGCCGAGCTACCGCGCAACCCCAGCGGCAAGATCCTCAAGAAGGACCTGCGCGCGCCGTACTGGGAGGGCGTCGGCCGCAGGATCGGCTGACCTGCGACTACGGGGTCGCCTTGCTGGACGCCCCGGCGCTGGGCGGTGGGCTGGAGGTCGTCGGAGCAGCGCTCGACGTCGTGGCCGGCGGGCTGGAGGTCGTCGGCGGCGGGCTCGACGTCGCGGGGCCGCTCGACACCTTCAGCGTGATGGTCGAGTTGGTGTTCTGCGTGGTGCCCCCGCTCGGGCTCTCGTCGATGACCGTGCCGGGCGGTGCCGCGTTCGGCACGTCGACCCGCTGCACCTGGAAGCCGGTCTGCTGGAGGGTCTGCGCGGCCTGCGCGTACGGCTGGTTGAGGACGTTCGGGACCTGCTGCTGCCCGGAGACGACCGTCAACGTGACCTGCGTGCCGGCATCGACGGTCACCCCCGGCTTGGGATTGACGTCCAGCACCGTGCCGGCCGTCCCCGGCACGTCCTTGGTGTTGGTGTTGACGATGAGCCCGAGCCCCTGAAGCGCGGCGGTCGCCGCGGACTGCTGCTGCCCGATGACGTCGGGGATCTGCACGTGCCGCACCCCGGTCGAGACCTTGAGGTCGACCTCGGTGCCCTTCTTCACCGTGAACCCGTTCACCGGCGACTGGGCGTAGACCTTGCCGGCCGGCTGACTGTTGCCGTCCTGGCCCTGCGGTGTCTGCGCCACCACTTTCGGCGCCAACCCGGCGGCGGTGAGGTTGTTGATGGCGGCCTGCTGCGTCTGCCCCACGACGTTGGGAACGGAGATGCTGGTGGTGGTGTCGTGGAAGAGCGACTTCACCAGCAGCGCGATGGCGACGAAGACGACCAGCACCGCGATGGCGAGCGCGACGTAGGCGGTCCGCCGCCGCCGGCTGCGGTCATCCTCGCCGGGCCGCAGCAGCACCGTCGTGGGTGAGGCCTGCGGGATGACCGTGGTCGGCGCGCCGGACAGAACCGGTGTCGCCTCGACCTTCCGGCCGGCGGCGGCGCGGTCGACGTCGGTCTTGAACTCGCCCGCGGACTGGTAGCGGTTCGCCGGGTTCTTCGCCATCGCCTTGAGGACGACCGCGTCGAGCGACGGTGGCAGGTCGGGGTCGATCTGCGAGGGCGGCAGAGGGTCCTCGCGGACGTGCTGGTAGGCGACCGCGACCGCGGACTCGCCCTGGAACGGCGGGACACCGGTGAGCAGCTCGTACAGCAGGCAGCCGGTCGAGTAGATGTCGCTGCGGCCGTCGACGTGCTCGCCGCGGGCCTGTTCGGGGGAGAGGTACTGCGCCGTGCCGAGGATCTGCGCGGTCTGGGTCATCGTGGCGCTGGCCGCCGACGCGGCACGCGCGATGCCGAAGTCCATCACCTTCACGTCGCCGGACGGCGTGAGCATGACGTTCGCAGGCTTGATGTCGCGGTGGACGATGCCCTGGCGGTGGCTGTAGTCGAGCGCCGCGCAGATCTCGCCCACGATCTCGAGGGCGCGGCGCGGCAACAGCCGCCCGTCGTTGGCGATGACGTCCCGGAGCGTGCGCCCCGTCACCAGCTCCATGACGATGTACGGGACACCGTCCTGTTCGCCTGTGTCGTAGACGCCGACGATGTTGGCGTGGTTGAGGTTCGCGGCCGCCTGCGCCTCGCGCTGGAACCGTTGCAGGAACGCCGGGTCGCGGGCGAGGTCGGCGCGCAGCACCTTGACCGCGACGTCGCGGCCGAGCCGGGTGTCGCGGGCTCGGAACACCTCCGCCATGCCGCCGAAGCCCAGCTCCTCGCCGAGCTCGTAGCGGCCGCCGTACAGCCGGTCGTCAGGCACGGCGCTCACCGCTCTCCGGCACGGCCGTCCCTTCCGTCTGCGCAGGGGTGATCACGAGGTACCCACTTCCTGGACGACCACGCGGGTGCCCCGGGGCACCACCGCGGGAAGGGGCGCGCCTCCCACGGACACGATCGTCACGACCGTACCGGGCGTGCCGGCCTGGGCCACGGACGACAGGCTCGGGTCGAGGCCGAGCGCCCGGAGTGCGGTCACGACCTGGTCGGCCGGCTGACCGGCGTACACGGTGGGGTCGACGGCCAGGCCCCCGGCCGAGGCCGTGACGCCCGGTGACGGCGGCGGCGCGGGGGCGGCGGACGGGGTCGCATGGTGCCGCCCGCCGTCGACGACGGCCAGGATGATCGCGGCGACGACAAGGGCGCCGAGCACGAGCAGCGGCAGGCGCACGGTCGGGCGATGCCGCCGGCCCGCGGCACGCTCACGTGGCCGGTCCGGTGCGCGGCGGTCCGCGGCTGGCCGGGCGGGACGGCTTCGCTCCGGCCGTACCGGCGCACGAGGGGGGGCGGGCTCGCGGGCGGGGGTAACGGGCGAGACCGGCTGCTGCGAAGGCGTTTCCGGTGCGAAGAGCGTCCGCGCGATCCCGGCCGCCGTCCGGCCGAACGTGCCGGCAGAGCGGTGCCGCCCGGCCGGGTTCTTGGCCAGGGCGCGGTGCACGAGCCGTGCGACGGCAGGGTGGACATGGTCCGGAAGCGACGGCACCGGGTCGCGCTGGTGCGCCAGCGCCACCTCGAGGGGCGAGTCGGCGACGAACGGACGCCGTCCGGCGAGGCACTCGTAGGCGACCACGCCGAGCGCGTACAGGTCCGACGACGGCGAGGCCGACCGGCCCTGCACCTGCTCGGGCGAGAGGTAGTGGGCGGTCCCGAGCACGGTCCCGGTACGCGTCAGAGACAGCGCCCCGGCCGCGCGCGCGATCCCGAAGTCGGTGATCTTCACCTGCCCGTCGCGGGTCACCAGGATGTTCGCCGGCTTGACGTCCCGGTGCACGATGCCCGCGTCGTGCGCGGCCTGGAGGCCGGCGCCGGTTTGCGCGACCAGGTCGAGCACCCGTCGCTGGTCGAGCGGTCCCTCCCGCCGCAGGATGGCCGACAGAGGCTCACCGTCGACCAGCTCCATGACGAGGTAGGCACCGGTCGGCTCGCCGTGCGGTCCGGTCTGCTCGCCGTAGTCGATGACGGCCGCGACGTTGGGGTGGTCGATCAGGCCGGCGGTCCGCGCCTCGGCGCGGAACCGCTCGACGAACGCCGGGTCGGTGGCGTACTCGGTGCGCAGCACCTTGACCGCGACCGGCTGCTCGGCCACCTCGTCGCGGCCGAGCCAGACCTGTCCCATGCCGCCGGTGGCCAGCACCCGCGAGAGGCGGTACCGGCCGGCGACCAGCCGGCCGGGCGCGTCCAGCCGCGGCTCCGGCGCGTCGGGAAGCGGGTGCGGCGTGGTCACAGCTTCTCCTGCAGCAGCAGGGACATGATCTTCTGCGCGATCGGGGCGGCTACCGCGCCGCCGGTGGTGTTGACCTCGTCGCCGCCGTCCTCGACGAGGACCGCGATGGCGACCGTCGGCTTCTGCGCGGGGGCGAACGCCACGAACCACGAGTCCGGCTTCTGGTTCACGCCGTGGTCGGCGGTACCCGTCTTTCCGGCGACTGCGACGCCGGGGATCTGCGCGTGCGTACCGGTGCCGTGCTCGACGACGTTCTCCATCATCTGCGTCATCTCGGCGGCGACCGTCGCGTTGATCGGGTGCGCGTACACGCGCGGTTGGGTGCGCGAGAGGACCGAGAGCTTGGGCGACTGCTCCTCGGCTACGACGTACGGGGTCATCTCCACCCCGCCGTTGGCGATCGCCGCCGCCACCATCGCCATCTGCAGCGGGGTCGCGGCCACGTCGTACTGGCCGATCGCGGCCTGTGCGGTCTGCGGCTTGTTCACGTCGGGGAACACCGAGGGCACGTACGGAAGGCCCAGGTCGTCGACGCCGCGACCGAAACCGAACGCCTCGGCCTGCGCCTTGAGCGCGTCGCCGCCGAGGGCGAGACCGAGGTTCGCATAGGCCGTGTTGCAGGAGATGGTCAGCGCCTGCGTCATCGTGATCGGGTTGCCGCCGCAGGACTCGCCCTCGTAGTTCTGCAGGGTCACGCCGTTGGTGTCCGGCAGGGTGATCACGTTCGGGGAGGGCAGGAGCGACTGCGGGTTGTACGTGCCGGTCGACAGCGCAGCGGCCGTGTCGATGAGCTTGAACGTCGACCCCGGCGGATACAGCTGGGCGGTGGCCCGGTTCAGCAGCGGCTGGTCAGGCTGGTGCGCCAGCGCGTTGTACGCCGCCTCGGCCTGCTTGCTGTTGTGGGAGGTGAGCGGGTTCGGGTCGAACGTCGGTGTGCTGACCATCGCGAGGATGGCGCCGGTGCGCGGGTCGAGCGCGACCACGGCGCCTCGCTTGGTCCCCATCAGCTGCTGGGCCAGCGCCTGGGCCTTGGCGTCGAGGGTCAGCGTGACGTTGCCGCCCTTGGGGGTCTGGCCGGCGAGCAGCTGCCCGAAACGGCTGATGCTGAAGGAGATCCGGCTGTCGCTGCCGGACAGAATGCCGTCTTCGGACTGCTCGATGCCGGTGGCCTTGAACAGCGAGTAGAAGCCGGTGACGTGCGCGAACAGCCCCTTGCCGGGATAGACGCGGAGGTACTTGAGCGCGTCGTTGGTCGGGGTCGACAGGGCGACTGCGCGCCCGTCGACGATGATGTCGCCGCGCTGCCTTTCGTACCGGTCGATGAGGACGCGGCCGTTGTGCGGGTTGCTGGTCAGCGAGTGGGCCTCGACGACCTGGACGACCGTGGCGTTGACCAGCAGCACCCCGAACAGCAGGGCACAGAACAGGATCACCTTGCGGATGGGCCGGTTCATGCGCCGACCTCCGACGGGTGGGCGGTCGCGGCGCTCTCGGACACCGGCCAACTGGCCGGCCGCCGCCCCGCATCGGAGATGCGGACGAGCAGCGCCACGAGGACGAAGTTGGCCACGACGCTCGACCCGCCGTACGACACGAACGGCAGGGTGAGGCCGGTGAGCGGGATGACCCGCATGACGCCGCCCACCACCACGAACACCTGGATGACGATGCTGACCGAGAGCCCGGCGGCCAGCAGCTTCCCGAACGAGTCGCGGACACCGATGGAGGCGCGGAAGCCGCGGCTCGCGAGCAGCAGGTAGATCATCAAGATGCCCATGACACCGACGAGGCCGAGCTCCTCGCCGAGCGAGGCGAAGATGAAGTCGGTCCGCGCGATGGGCACGATCTGCGGCTGGCCGCGACCGAGACCGGTGCCCAGCACGCCGCCGGTCGCGAACCCGAACAACCCCTGGACGAGCTGGTAGCTCTGGTCGTTCGGGTAGTTGCCGGAGAAGGCGTGCAGCCAGATCACCACGCGCTCCTGCACGTGCGCGAAGGCGAAGTACGCGATGGTCGCGCCGCCGGCGAACAGCACCAAGCCGATCAGCAGCCACGACACCCGTTCGGTCGCGATGTAGAGCATCACGACGAACATTCCGAAGAACAGCAGGGCCGAGCCGAGGTCGCTCTCCCGGACGAGCACGAGCATCGAGCCGAGCCAGGCGATGAGGACGGGTCCGAGGTCGCGCGCGCGGGGCAGTTCGAGCGGTCCGACGCTGCGCGTCACGAGCGAGAGCACCGGTCGCCGCTGCACGAGGTAGGAGGCGAAGAACATCATCAGCAGCAGCTTCGCGGCCTCGCTCGGCTGGAACGACAGCGGGCCGAACCGGATCCAGACGCGCGCGCCGTTGATCTCGCTGATGCTGCTGGGCAGGAGGATCGGCAGCAGCAGCAGCACGATGCCGGCGAGGCCGGCGGTGTAGCCGTAACGGGCCAGTGCCCGGTGGTCCGGGAGCGCCGCCAGTAGCAGGACGAACAGGGCCACGCCGACCGCGATCCAGACCAGCTGGAGCGGCGCGTCCTGCGCCGCCCCCGGGTTGTTCACGCGGATGCCCAGGTCCAGCCGGTGGATCATCGCCGTCCCGACGGCCACGAGCAGGGCGACGCACGGCAGCATGGCCGGGTCGGCGTACGGAGCCCACCGGCGGATCGCCACGTGGGCGATGAGGAACAGCACCGCGAGTACGGCGACGTACCAGAGGACCGACAGCTCGACGTGTCCCTCGACACCGAGCTCGACGGCCGCTCGGGCCGCCGCGGCCACCAGCAGCGCGAACACGAGCAGGCGCAGCTCGGCGCCGCGGCGGCGCGGCCGGGCGACCGGGATTCCGATGGTGGCGGGTGCCGTCACGACGCGGGCCCGGTCGGCGCGGTGGCGCTCGTCGTCAGGGCGGTCGAGGTGGGCGACGTGCCGCCGGTGTTCGGGACGGTCGTGCCACCGCCGGTCGGCAGGGTGCCGGTCTCGATCTCCTGCAGGATCCGCTCGGCGCTCTGGCGGCTGCCGGCGGTGATCTTCTGGTTGACCTGGCGCTGGGTCTCGGGCTGGAGGCTGTCGAGCGGCGGCCCGGTCTCGACGACGGACGAGAGGTGGATCGGGCCGACGCTGCCGGGGATCCCGCGGTAGAGCGCCACGTTGCCGCCGTCGGGTCCGACGTACCACTGACTGCGGATGTAGAGCCAGCCGCCCAGGACACCGAGGCCGACGACGACGACGATGGCGAGGCCCACTCCGGGGACCAGCCACCGGGACCGCCGGGCCGACGCTGGCGGGTCGTCGCGGCTGCGGCGCAGGGCCAGTCCTCGTACCGGATGGCGGAGCGCGGCCGCCCGGCCGGCCGAGGTCACGGCAGGGTCCGGCTCCTCGTCGTGCTCGTCGGCGGCGGCGCCGGCCAGGGTCGGTTCGATGCCGGGGTCGCCGCTGTCGACGACGTCCGCGACGAGCACCGTGACGTTGTCCGGGCCGCCGGCGCGCAGCGCGAGCTCGACCATCCGGTCGGCGGCGGCCTGCGGCTCCGGGAGCGCGACCGCGTCGGTGATCGTCTCGAGGCTGACGTACGAGGACAGTCCGTCCGAGCACAGCAGGTAGCGGTCACCGACCTGCGCCGTGCGGACGGAAACGTCGAGCTCGAGGTTGTCCCGCCCGTCCAGGACGCGCGTGATGATGTTGCGCTTCGGGTGGACCGACGCCTCGTCCTCGGTGATCTGCCCCGCGTCGACGAGCTCCTGGACCAGGGTGTGGTCCTTGGTCACCTGGGTGAGCTCGCCGCCTCGGTAGAGGTAGCAGCGGGAGTCACCGACGTGGACCAGCGCGATCCGGTCGTCGTCGACCAGCAGCACCGTGATCGTCGTGCCCATGCCCGCGAGTGACTCGTCGCGGCGGACCGCGGCGTGCAGGTCGTCGTTGGCGGTGAGGACCGCGCGCTGGAGGGATCCGACGACGTCCGGGCCGAGCGAGTCGGCGTCGACGTGGGCGAGCCGGTCGACGACGGTACGGCTGGCGACCTCGCCGGCGACCGCGCCGCCCATGCCGTCGGCGACGGCGACCAGGCGCGGGCTGGCGTACCCGCTGTCCTCGTTGCCCTCCCGCACGTGACCGACGTGGGATCGGACGCCGTACCGGAGCGAGAGCGTCATGAGCGCAGCTCGACGGTGGTCTTGCCGATGTGGACTGGCACGCCGGTGGGGACGAGGGTCGGGCCGGTCACCTTCTCCCGGTCGAGATAGGTGCCGTTCGTCGAGCCGAGGTCCTCGACCAGCCACTGCTCGCCGCGCGGGGTGAAGCGGGCGTGCCGGGTGGAGACGAAGTCGTCGGCGACGACGAGCGTCGAGTCCTCGGCGCGGCCGATCGTCACCGGGCTGGTCCCGAGCTGGATGCGGGTGCCGGTCAGCGCGCCTTCGGTGACCAGCAGCACGCCGGCGCGGGCGCGCCCGCGTCCCTTCGCCGGCTTGGGCGCCGGACGGGGACGTTCGGCGCGGCCGCCGCCCAGCCGTACCGGGCGGGCGCCGAACAGGTCGGCGCGGACCGCGAGCACGACGAACAGCACCGCCAACCACAGCAGGGCGAGAAAGCCCACCTTGACGGCGAAGAAGACGATCTCCGGCACGCGGTCAGCTCCGGAAGACGATCGTCGCGGTGCCGAGCGTCACCGTGTCGCCGTCGCTGAGGGTCGCGGTGGACACCCGTTCGCCGTTGATGGACACCCCGTTGGTGGATGCAAGGTCCTCCACGTGTACGCGGTCGTCGACGACCGAGAACGCGGCGTGCCGCCGGCTCACGCTGGCGTCTGCGAGGCGTACGTCGGCGTCCTTGCCGCGCCCCACGACGAGGCCGGTCCGGGTGATCGGATGGCGTGTGCCGTCCGGCAGCTCGAGCTGGCCGTACGCCCGGCGGCCCGGCCGCGGGATCGCCTGGGTGAGCTGGGCGTCTGCGGCAGGAGCGGGCACCGCTTTCTTTGCGGCGGGCGCGGGGGCCTCGGCGGCCGCTTCGACCCGGCTGCTGACGCGGTACGAACCGGTCGAGAGGGCCTCGTCGCGAACGAATGTGACCGCTACCGGGCCGAGGAAGGTGTAGTTCTGGTCGCCCGCATGCTCGCGCACCATGTCCGCGAGCTCGTCCGCGAGCGTGAGGATGTACGGCGACAGCCGGTCGTAGTCACTCGTGCCGAGGTCGACCTGGAACTCGTTCGGGACCAGCGTGTGGGTCCCACCGATGGCCCGCTCGTCGTCGCACTCGCGCTTGAGCGCCACCGCGAGCTCGACGGGCTCGACACGACTGCGGAACAACCGGGTGAAACCGCCCTCCACAGCGCCGCCGAGGCGGCGTTCGAAGCGTGCCAGGACGCCCATGCCCACCTCTCCGTCTCGGCTGACGTCGTCCGCCCGGGGTGGCCCGGGCCGGGACGGTGCACTCCACAGTCTGCCGTCTCTTCCACGTGAGGTCCGTGACGACACCTGAGGGATTCCGGGGAGGCATGAGGCCGGCGGAGGGGCTGAGGTCGACTGCTACTCTGCTCGGCGCTCACTCGGGCGAGTGGCGGAATGGCAGACGCGCACGGTTCAGGTCCGTGTGTCCGCAAGGACGTGGGGGTTCAACTCCCCCCTCGCCCACCTCTCAACCCGCGTTTGACCTGCGGTTTTGCCCTTCCGTCCTTTCCTGTGACATCAGATGATCTTGGACGAGTACGGCGCGCGGACGTAGCATCGTGACCGTGACTGTCCAGCGTGATGAACTTCGCCGCCTCGTCGAGGAGATTCCCGACGAGGCGGTTGATGCTGCGCTCGCCGAGGTCCGGGGTCACCTCCCGAGGCCTGTGGATCGGCCATGGCCACCCGCGTGGTTCGGCGC
>DASVGV010000095.1:0-29630 GCA_036379355.1 Mycobacteriales bacterium
GGCGTGCGGCCCGCCGTACCCGAGCGGCACACCGAACCGCTGGGCGGAGCCGACGGCGATGTCCGCACCGAGCTCTCCCGGCGGAACCAGCAGCGTCAGCGCCAGCAGGTCCGTCGCGACCGCGACCAGCGCCGCCCGCTCGTGGGCGGCCGCCACGAGCGGCGCAAGATCTCGGACGGCACCGGAGCTGCCGGGATGGCTGACGAGCAGGCCGAACAGGTCACCCGGGGGCAGCCCGCCGGTGAGATCGGCCACCACCAGGTCGATGCCCAAGGGCGCGGCACGGGTCGCCAGCACCGCGAGGGTCTGCGGATGGGTGTCGGCGTCGACGACGAACGCGGCGCCCGCAGGCGCCCGGCTCTGCCGGCGCGCCAACGTCATGGCCTCGGCGGCCGCGGTGGCCTCGTCCAGCAGGCTGGCCCCGGCCACCGGCAGCCCGGTCAGGTCCGCGACCATGGTCTGGAAGTTCAGCAGTGCCTCGAGCCGGCCCTGGGAGATCTCCGGTTGGTACGGCGTGTAGGCGGTGTACCAGGCCGGGTTCTCCAGGACGTTCCGGCGAACGACCGGGGGCGTGTGGGTCCCGTAGTAACCCAGGCCGATCATCGGCGTGAGCACGCGGTTGCGCTCGGCCAGCTCGCGCAGTTGCGCGGCGACCGTGGGCTCGTCCGCCGCCGGCGGGAGGCCCTCGAGGCTCCGGTCCAGGATCGACGGGGGCACTGCCGCGTCGACCAGTGCGTCGACCGAGTCGAAGCCGAGAACGTCCAGCATGTGGCGGCGAGCGTCCTCGTCGAGTCCGATGTGACGTGCCGCGAAGCCCGGCTCGGTGAGGGCGGCGAGCCGGACCGGAGAAGGTCCGGCCGCGGAGACCGGCAGGCGGTGAGAGTCCGCACGGTACGGGGCAACGGTCACGGGCGCTCCTCAGTCGAGTCGGGGCTGGCCGGGGGATGGCCTGCTGCGGTGCGGATGGCCGCACCGCTCCCCTCTGTCGCCTGCGCCTGAGAGATTCGACGTGAGCGCACGTCTTTCACCGTCGGCGGGCCGGACTGCCGGCCACTTTCCAGAGCTGCCTCGCGCACGCGGTACGGGGGCCTGAGAGATTCCGGGAGGGGTTGCTCCTTCGGCGTCCGGACGAACCGGACTCTCCCGCGTGAGGTCTTCGGACCTGACGAGCCTAGCAACCGGCAGCCTGCTTCGGCCCCGCGACGCGATGCGGGTTCGGCGCTAAGCCGTGGTACGGCGCGCGCGCCGCAGCGCCAGTTCGTCCGCCCCGGGGTGCGCGGGCACGACCGCATCCCCGGCCCGCTCGGACGGCAGCTGCGCGAGCGTGCCCTCCATCTCCCGGACCACCCGCCCGACCGCAATGCCGAACACGGCCTGACCGCCCGCGAGCAGGTCGATGATCTCGTCCTGCGACGTGCACTCGTAGACGGTGGCGCCGTCCGACAGCAGCGTGATCTGCGCCAGATCGGACACGCCGCGCGCCCGCAACAACTCGACGGCGGTACGGATGTTGTGCAGGGACACCCCCGTGTCCAGCAGCCGCTTGACCACCTTCAGCACGAGCACGTCCCGGAACGAGTACAGCCGCGCGCTGCCCGACCCGGTCGCATCACGGACGCTGGGCACGACGAGTCCGGTGCGTGCCCAGTAGTCCAGCTGCCGGTAGGTGATGCCGGCCGCGTGACAGGCCACCGGGCCGCGATAGCCCACATCCTCGGGCGGGTAGTGCGGCTCGTCTCCGAA
This sequence comes from Mycobacteriales bacterium, assembly GCA_036379355.1. Lineage (GTDB taxonomy): Bacteria > Actinomycetota > Actinomycetes > Mycobacteriales > CAJCIY01 > CAJCIY01. The sequence continues at coordinate 1,744 of DASVGV010000095.1, forward strand.
CAGCACGGACTGCCGGGGTTCGACGTGCAGGTCCGGGACGACACCGCCGGGCGCACCCGGTGACAGGCCTGGCTCCTGGTCGCCCATGCCCGCCCCTCTCGTACGACGACCGCAGTCGTCAGCGTTGCCCGGCGGGCCGATGTCCGACCGGCAGGAGCCAGCCTACGAGGCCGGCGCCCGCCGAGGTCACCCGTCGCACCAGCGTGTCTGCAACCTCAACCTCTGGTTGAGGGTTATCCTGGCCATTCCCTGTAGAACTCTGCGCAGGCTCTGCGCCGGGACGTGCTCACGACCCGGCATCGAAGTCCTCGGGTGAGATCGTGTCGAGGAACTCCCGGAACCGCTCGACCTCGCTCTCCCGCTGGGTCTCGCTCTCGGCGCCCTGCTCCTCCGGGACGAGGATTCCGCTGGCATCGAGCACCTCGTCGACGCAGAACACCTGACTGCCCGTGCGGATCGCGAGGGCGATCGCGTCGGACGGCCGGGCCGACACCTCCACTCCGTCGTCGAAGACGAGAGAGGCGTAGTAGATGCCATCCTGGCAATCGTTGATCACCACCCGACGCAGCGGACGGCCGAGCTCGGTGAGCATGTCGCGCATAAGATCGTGCGTCATCGGGCGCATCGTCGTCACGCCCTGTTGGGCGAAGGCGATCGCGGTCGCCTCGACCGCACCGATCCAGATCGGCAGGTAGCGCTCGCCGTCCGACTCCTTGAGCAACACGATCGGCTGGCTCGCCGGCAACTCCACCCGGACTCCGACGACGGTGACTTCGTGCACGCGCCGAGCCTACCCCGGACCTAGCGCCGCGCTTCCGCATGCAGACCCGCCCGAACCAGAGCGGCGTGCAGTCGGACCGACAGCGCGGCCAGCTCTCGCACCGCCTCCTCGGCCCGTGCCCGCGCCTCCGGCGTGCGACCACCGGCCAGCGGGCTGACCACCTGTTGCACCAGGCCGATCTCCCGGTCGGCGGCGGTCTTGAAGGGGCGCAGGTGTCGAGCCTCGATGCCGAAACCGTGCATCGCCGCGACGGTCTGGGCGACGAGCAGCGCGTTGCTGTCGTAGTGGCCGCCCGGCCGTGCCCACAGGAGGCCGAACTGCTCGAGGTCGGAGAGCTGGGCGTCGTCGAGCCCGGCGGTGGACAGCAGCTCGGCGCGCGACAGGCGCAGCTCGGTCGGCTCGGGCAGGAAGTCCTCGGGCGACGGTCCGTCGTCGACGGCGGTCAGCGCCCGGGCCACCTTCGGACCGCCGGAGTCTCCCGGAGCGGCCGGCTGGAGTCCGCGGTCGAGCTGCTCGAGCTGGTCCTTGATCACACGCAGTGGCAGGTAGCGGTCGCGCTGGGCGCCGAGGACGTACCGGAGTCGGTTGACGTCGGCCCGCGAGAACTTGCGGTAGCCCGATGCCGTGCGCTCGGGCTCGACGAGCCCCTCCGCCTCCAGGAAGCGAATCTTGGAGATGGTGACGTCCGGGAAGTCGCCGCGTAGGGCGGTGAGCACCTCGCCGATCGACATGTACGCGTGCCCGCCGCGGACGACATCCGTGCGCCCGCGCGCCCTGGCCGGTGCCGCCGGCTGCGCCCGCTCCACCCCCGCCGCCGACATCAGGCGGTCCCCGCGGCGCGGCCGCCGAGCAGGAACACGAGCCGGAACTTTCCGACCTGCACCTCGTCTCCGCCGGTGAGGTCTACCGCGTCGATGCGCTCGCGGTTCACGTACGTGCCGTTGAGGCTGCCGACGTCCCGGACCGAGATCGTGCCGTCGTCGTTGCGCCGGAACTCCGCGTGCCGGCGGGACACGGTGACGTCGTCGAGAAAGATGTCGCTGTCGGGATGGCGGCCCGCCGTGGTGATCGGCGCGTCCAGCAGGAAGCGACTGCCGGCATTGGGACCGCGGCGCACGACCAGGAGGGCTGCTCCGTCCGGCAGCCCGTCGAGGGCGTCGGACTCCGCAGCGGGATCCGCGTCTGCGTCCTGGCCGATGCCGACCCCGAGCCCGCCCATGCTCGAGGTCTTGGTGACGTCCGCTCCCGCGTCGGCCACCGGTCCGCCAGGCCTCAGGAGGGCGGTGCCGCACTGGGCGCAGAACTCCGCATCGTCGGGATTGTGCTGGCCGCAGCGGGTGCAGAACACGGTCGCCCTTTCTGCCGGCGCCGACCGGCGGGTCGCACGGGTGCCGGTACCCACGTACCGGCGGGCGCAAGGGCCTGGCTCGCCTCGAGCGTCACTGGAGGGTAGAGGTCCCCTGGTACCTGCGGCAAGGCGAGAACGCTGTCGCCGCAGTCGTATCGACCTGAGGTCGACCCCGCGCGGCCCGGACGGCCCGCACTCAGGCGCCGATGTGCTGCTCGTACTCCTCGGCGGTGAGCAGGCCGGTCGGCTCGGCGCCTGCGCGGAGCCGCACCGAGAGGATCCAGCCCTCGTCGTACGGGGCGGAGTTCACCAGCTCGGGCGAACCGGCGAGTGCCTCGTTGGTGGCCTCCACGGTTCCGTCCACGGGCGCAAACAGGTCGGAGACGCTCTTGGTGCTCTCGATCTCGCCGCACGGCGCGCCGGCGGTCAGGGCGTCGCCGACCGCCGGCTGCTGGACGAACACGACATCGCCGAGGGCTTGCTGCGCGTAGTCGGTGATGCCCACGCGGAGCACGTCGCCCTCTCGGCGTACCCACTCGTGCTCACGGGTGTACAGCAGATCGGCTGGGATCACGGGCCGTCCTTCGTCGCGGAGGGGTCCGGTCGAGCGTAGCGACGGTCCGGCAGCGTGGCCAACGAGGTGATCTGCACGTCGGCGACGCGAAGAACCGCGACGCGCGCCCCGCCGCCGGACGTGGTGACCGCATCGTCGACGCCGCCCGGGATCGCCAGGGCCGACTGGAGCGTCTGCGGGTCACCGATCGCCGACAGCCGGTACGGCTGCTGTACCCGGGTGCCGTCGACCAGCATCCCGCCACCGGGCGCTGCGACGATCGCCGTCGAGGCGACGACGCGGACGCCCGAGAAGTCCATCGCCTCCACGCCCGCGTCCCGCAGCTCCTCCAGCGCGTCGACGAGGATGTCAGCGGTCACCGTGCCCTGCGGGTCGGCGAACGTCGCGACGATCCCCGGTCCGTGCACGGCTACCGTGCCGGCAAGCACGGCCAGTTCGGTCGCACGCTGCTCGGCGGCGGTGAGCGCATCCGCGCTCGTGCCGGCCGACAGCTGCCGTTCTTCGGCCTGCAACGAGGCAATGCCTTGTCGAAGCGACGCGTTCCGCGCGTCGAGGTCGGCCAAGATGCTGACCAGGTCGTCCTGGCGGGCGGCCGCGAGGCCGCTGACGCCCTGATCGCTGCGTACCGACAGCGCGACTCCGAGTCCCAGCGCGAGCGTGAGGACGAACACCGGGACGTCCACCCGCCAGCCCCGTGGGGCGAGCAGGTCCGTCCAGACCCGGGACAGGATCGACGCCCGCTCGGTCTCAGGCACGGAACAGGTGCCGGCGAATCGCCGCGGTGTTGGAGAAGATGCGGATGCCCAGCACGACCACGACGGCGGTCGACAGCTGGCTGCCCACGCCGAGGCGGTCCCCGATGAAGACGAGCAGCACGGCGATCACCACGTTGCCCACGAAGCTGACGACGAAGACGCGGTCGTCGAAGACGTGGTCCAGCCGCGCGCGCAGCCCCCCGAAGACGGCGTCGAGCGCCGCGACCACGGCGATCGGCACGTACGGCGCGAGCCACTCCGGCGCAGAGACGCCGAACACCCGGCCGACGATGATGCCCGCCACGAGCCCCAACAGCGGGATCACGAGCGCGTGCCCTCGGTCAGCGGCACGGCGTACCGCACGTCGGTCGGCGTCGTCCCGGCCAGGTGCAGGCTCGAAGCGGCGTGCACCGCGAGACCGACGCCGTACGCGCTGTGCAAGACCTGCAGCCGCTGTCCGGCCGCACTGGCCGCCAACCCGGTCTGGAGAGCGTTCTGCGGGCCGATCACGGCGATGACGTACGGCGAGGTGACCGGACGGAAGTCCACCAGGATGGCTTCGCCGGCGGTCCGGATAGCGGTGGACGGCCCGAGCCGGTAGCCGTTCACGGCGACCGCCTCCGCGCCGGCCGCCCACAGTGCGTTGACCACGTCGCGCAGGTCGGCGTCGGTGACGAGGCCGACCTCTCCCGTGCCCGGCAGGGAGCCGGACGCGTCGCTGATGCGCACCGTTACTCCCGGCCCGACGACGGGGGTGGCTGCGACGGCGTCCTGCGCGGCCTGGATCTGTTCGGACAGCCGATCACCGGCCGCGGTGGTGGCCAGCTGGCGCTCACGGATCGCGGCCGTCCGGGTACGCAGCAGGTCCAGCTGCGCGCTCAGCGCCGTGGCGGCCTGCTGCTCGCGCTCCACCTCGTGGACGAGCGCCGGCTTGGTCCCCCGACTGTCGGTGAGGGAGCGATGCACCTGACCGGCGGCCGCCGCTGCACCTGCGGCGAGGACCAGGGACAGCACCACCGTGACGGCCAGCCCGCGCCGCGGACGACGCTGCACGCTGCTCCCAGCCCCCCGCGCGCGGCTCGACGCGTCGTACCCCGGGTCGAGGGCCTGTGTCCATATGTCGTCAAGAAGAGAAGTCGACAGGATGCCGCCGAACGGCTGCCGCGCGGATGTCTGTGTCGGCGGCACCCGCAGATTGTCCGTCGGCGGCGCTGTGAACCCCGGACCCCGCCCGGGCGTGTCGGGTGACTCGGGCGGACGATCAGCGCGCGCAACCGGTCAGCGGCCGGCGGCCTCGACCACGGCAGCCCACCGCTCCAGGACGCTGGCGGCCGACTGCTCCTCGCTGCCCTCGGCCCACAGGTGAGTCACCGCTTCGGCCGGATCCGGCACGACGAGCGCCCAGGCGCCGTCCGGCTCTACGACCCGCACACCGTCCGTGGTGTCGATCGGCCGGTCACCGGCGGCCTCGACGACGTGCCGCATGACCAGTCCCTTCGCCGCCCACGGAGTCGGCACCGCTCGCCGCAGCACGGTCGCGGCCGGGATGCGTGCGTCGATCTGGGACAGCGACAGCCGGGTCCGGGCCACCAACCCCAGCAGTTGCACGAATGCCGCCATCCCGTCGAGCGCCGAGGAGAACGCGGGCACGATGAACCCTCCGCGACCGTCCCCGGCGAAGAGCACGTCCTGCCCGCGCGCAGCGCGGGAGATGTCGTCGGTCGCCTGCGAGGTCCACGTTATGTCGACGCCATGGAACTGGGTGACCCTCTCGGCCACCCGCGTGGTGGCGACCGGAAGGGCGATCCGGCCGCTCCGCCGCTCCGCCGCGACCAGGTCCAGCATCACGAGCAGGGCGCGGTCGTCGTGGATGAGGGTTCCCTGCTCGTCCACCAGGGAGATCCGTTCCCCGACATGGTCGAACTTGACGCCGAACGCCGCGCCCGAGCCGGCGACCAGATCGCCGAGCCGGGCGACGTCGCGCATGTGCACCGACAGGGTCTCGGTGGGGTTCGCCTCGTCGAGCCGGCCGTTGATCGTGAGTACGTCCACCCCGAGTCGTCCCAGCAAGGTCGGCAGCACCAGCGTGGCCGCACCGCCGGTGCAGTCCACCACCACCTTCAGCCCTGCCTCGCGCACGCCGCTGACGTCGATGGTGCGCAGCATCTCGTACGCGTACCCGTCGATCGTGCGGGTCGGTATGGACAGTTCGGCGATCTCACCCGGGAACGCTCGGCGGAACTCCTGCCGACTGAAGACGCGCTCGAGCTTGCGCTGGGTGGCCGGCGACACGTCCGCGCCGTCCGCGTCCAGGAACACGATGTCGATGCTCTGAGCATCACCGGGGGTGGTCCGCAGCATGACCCCGCCCTGCGCGTCGGACGTGGCGGTCTCGTAACGCGTGACCGGGGCCGGTGACACCTCGAGGTCGCGAACATTGATCGCACTCGCGTTCAGCGCGCTGATGACCGCGCGCTTGAACGTGCGGGCCGCCCGCGACACGTCGCGCGACGTCGTGACCGTCGCGCCCTTGCGGAGCGTCGTCGCGAACGCGCTCGCGAGGCGAACGACGTGCTCGGGCGTGATCTCGACGTTGACCAGGCCGGAGATGCCGCGCGGGCCGAACAAGGCCCGCTGACCGCGCGACTCCCAAATGACGCTGGTGTTGACGACCGCGCCCGCCTCGATGGTCTTGAACGGGTACACCTTCACGTCGTGGGAGAGGAAGGCCTCCTCCTCGATCACGCACTCCTCGCCGACGACGACGCCCTCTTCGAGCCGAGCGGCACGCATCACGTCGGTGTTCTTGCCGACGACGCACCCGCGCAAGTTGGTCTGGCTGCCCACGAAGACGTTGTCGTGGACGACCGCCCGGTGCAGGAACGCGCCGTCCTTCACCACCACGTTGCTGCCGAGCACGGTGAACTCCCGCAACTCGGCGCCCGCTTCGACCTTCGCGTAGCTGCCGATGTACACCGGGCCCTTGATGACCGCATCCGGATCGACGTCGGCGCCCTCCCCGACCCAGACGCCAGGGGACACTTCAAACCCGTCAATATCAACCTCGACTTGACGGTTCAATACATCGGCCTGAACTCGAATGTAGCTCTCGTGGGTGCCCACGTCCTCCCAGTACCCGTCTGCCACGTAGCCGTACAGCGGGAAGCCCGCCTCCAGCAGAGCGGGGAACACGTCATGGCTCCAGTCGACCTGCTCACCCGCGGCGACGTGGTCGAGGACCTGTGGCTCCATGACGTAGATGCCGGTGTTGACGGTGTCCGAGAACACCTGCCCCCACGTGGGCTTCTCGAGGAACCGCTCGATGCGGCCGTCCTCGCGCGTGATCACGATCCCGAACTCGAGCGGGTCCGGGACCGACTTCAGCGCGACCGTGACCAGGGCCTGCTTCTCGCGGTGGAAGCGGATGAGGTCCGTCAGGTCGATGTCGGTCAGCGCGTCACCGCTGATGACCACGAAAGGAGCGTCCCGGAGCACCTCCTCGGCGTTCTTGACGCTGCCGGCGGTTCCGAGCGGCGTCTCCTCGGTCGCGTACGAGAGCCGCATTCCCAGCTCGTCACCGTCGCCGAAGTAGTTGCGGACGAGCGCAGCCAGGAACTGCACCGTGACCACGGTCTCGGAGATGCCGTGCCGGCGCACGAGACGGAGCACGTGCTCCATGATCGGCCGGTTGACCACCGGCAGCAGCGGCTTGGGCTGGTTCGCCGTCATCGGGCGCAGCCGCGTCCCCTCCCCACCCGCCATGACGACGGCCCGCATGCCGACGCTCACGAAGACACCTCCAGCATGGTCGTACGACGAGTCAGGCGACGGGCCTGCTCGACGTACAGGGCGCCGGCCCACCAGTAAAGGACGCTTCCCCAGACCGCGAACGCCCAACCGATGGGGCGCGCGATGGTCGACGGCTCACCGTGACCGGAGCCGAGCAGCAGGAGGGGAAAGGCGTACAGCAGGTTGAACGTGGCCGCCTTGCCGAGGAAATGCACCGGCAGGGCCACCACGCCGAGCCGGCGATGCAGCACCGGCACGAGGCTCGCTATCACCAGTTCGCGAGCCACGAGCGCCGCGACGAGCCACACCGGGATGACGGCCCGTGCCAGCAGCGCCGCCAGCGTGCTGAGGATGTACAAGCGGTCGGCGGCGGGGTCGAGCAGCGTCCCGAGCTTGGACGTCTGCCCGAGCCGCCGGGCCAGGAAGCCGTCGAGGTAGTCCGTGATGCCCGACACCGCGAGGACGAGCAGTGCCCATCCGTCCGCACGCGGACCGAGCACCAGCCAGAGGAACAGCGGGACTCCGAGCAGCCGCAGCGAGGACAGCGCGTTCGGGACCGTCAGGATCCGGTCGGTCGCGTCCGACGCGCCTCCCGCATCCGTCTGCGCTCTCATGCCGCCTCTCGTGCAGGTCCGACGGCCGGTTCCGTCGGGACGACAGGATTTGAACCTGCGACCCCTTGACCCCCAGTCAAGTGCGCTACCAAGCTGCGCCACGTCCCGCTGCCCGAAGGCCAGCCGACACTACCGCAGGCAGACACGGGTCAGCTTGCGCGTCGCCGGCGTTCTTTGATCTTGAGTCGGACATCGAGGGGCGTACCGGCGAAGCCGAACTCCTCCCGCAGCCGGCGCTCGAGGAAGCGCCGGTAGCCGGCTTCGAGGAAGCCGCTGGTGAAGACCACGAACTGCGGCGGTCGCACGTCGGCCTGGGTTGCAAAAAGGATCTTGGGTTGCTTGCCCCCGCGGACCGGCGGTGGCGTGGTCGCGACGACGCCCGACAGCCACGCGTTCAACTGGGCCGTGGGGATGCGCTGCTCCCATCCGGCGAGGGCGGTACGCAGGGCCGGGGCCAGTCGCTCGACGGCTCGACCCGTGCGGGCCGAGATGTTCACCTGCGGCGCCCACGCCACCCGGGCCAGGTCGCGCTCCCGTTCACGAACCAGCTGGAGGCGGCGGTCCTCGTCGACCAGATCCCACTTGTTGAACGCCAGCACCAGAGCGCGTCCGGCCTCGGTCACGCGCGCGATGACGCGCTGGTCCTGCTCGGTCAACGGCTCGCTCGCGTCCAGAAGGACGAGCGCGACCTCGGCCGCGTCGATGGCTGCCGAGGTCCGCAGGCTCGCGTAGAACTCGGTACCGCTGGCGTTGCCGACCCGGCGCCGCAGCCCAGCTGTGTCGACAAGTTGCCATGTCTGCCCGCCAACCTCGACCACGGCGTCGACGGGGTCGCGCGTCGTCCCCCCGACGCTGTCCACCAGGGCGCGCTCCTCCCCCGCGAGCCGGTTCAGCAGGCTCGACTTGCCGACGTTCGGCCGGCCGACCAGCGCGACCCGGCGCGGGCCGTCGGGAGCAACGTCGAGCAGCGCCGGTGTCGCGGGCAGCGCGTCGAGCAGGGCGTCCAGCAGGTCACCGCTCCCCCGCCCGTGCAGGGCGCTGACCGGATAGGGCTCGCCGACGCCGAGCGACCACAACGCCGCGGCGTCGGCCTCCGAGCGCTGGTCGTCCACCTTGTTGGCGGCGAGCACCACCTTCTTGCCCGAGCGGCGCAGAACCCGCGCGACGGACTCGTCGGTGTCCGTCGCACCGACCGTCGCGTCGACCACGAACAGGACAGCGTCGGCCACGGCGATCGCCGCGTCTGCCTGCGCGGCGACGCGGGCCGCCAGCCCGCGCGCGTCGGCCTCCCAGCCACCGGTGTCGACGAGCGTGAAGGCGCGACCCCGCCAGGTCGCGTCATAGGCGACGCGGTCCCTGGTCACTCCCGGCACGTCCTCGACCACGGCCAACCGGGCGCCGAGGACGCGGTTGACGAGTGTGGACTTGCCGACGTTGGGCCGCCCCACCACCGCGACGGTGGGGACGGCCGGCGCGGTGGTCACCGCACCGCACCGGTTTCGATCATGTGTTGGCGCAGCCGTACGCGGATCTGCTCGCTCACCGCGTCGAGCGCGCGATGCGAATGCTGCTCGGCAGGCATGTCGATGCGGAAGGGCTCTCCGTACACCAGTCGTACCGGAGCCCGCAGGTGGATGCGGTGGGTGCCCTTCGGCAGGGCTGCTGCCGTCCCCACGCACGACACCGGAACGATCTGCGCAGCGCTCCGCATCGCCAGCCAGGCGGCTCCCCGGTGGATGTGCAGCATCTCCCCCGTCCCGCGCGTTCCCTCCGGGAAGACGGACACCGCCCCGCCGGCGTGCAGCTCGGCCAGGCAGGCCCGCAGGGCCGATCTGTCCGGGTGGCCCCGGCGGACCGGGATCTGACCGATGAGGAGGAGGGCCTGTCCCAGCAAGCCGCCGTACAGCTCGATCTTCGTCAGGGCGCGTACGTGGCGGCGAGCATGGACGACGACCAAGGGACCGTCGAGGAAGCCGGTGTGGTTACCGGCGACGATGACCGCCCCGGACGTGGGCAGGCGATCCACGCCTTCGACATCGAGCCGGAAGACCGTGCCGAAGACCCGACGGCCCAGCCAGCTGGCTGCCGTCAAGGCCCAGGGGCGGTACGGAAGCGACCTCATGCAGAGGCCCGAACCAGGCCGCGCTGCGCGGCGAGCTCGACGACGCGGTCGACGACCTGCTCGATGCCCAGCGTCGTCGTGTCGATCACCACTGCATCGGTGGCAGGAACGGCCGGGGCCACGGCGCGTGCGCCGTCGATCAGATCCCGACGGTCCAGCCCGGCCCGCACCGCACGACGGTCGCTCACCCGGTCCTGAGCCGCGCGGCGACCGGCGCGCGCATCCGCGTCAGCCACCAGCCACACCTTGAGTGGCGCGCGGGGCAGAACGACAGTGCCGATGTCACGGCCCTCGACGACGCACCCCTCGGTGCGCTGCACCATCGCGCGCTGCCAGGCCACCGCCTGCCTTCGCAGGCCGGCATCGGCGCTGACTGCGCTGACGGTACGGGTCGTCGCGTCGTCGCGAATGCGGCCGGTGACGTCGACCGCCGCCAGGCGCACGCTCGCGGCACAGGGGTCGAGCGACATCTGCAACGTCGGCAGTGTCGCGACAGCGAGTGCCTCGAGGCCGCCCGTAGGGGGCTGCTCGTCGCCGGGCTCGAGCAGCCCAGCCTCGAGCGCCGCGACGGTGAGCGCGCGGTAGCAGGCGCCGGTGTCGAGGTACGACCAGCCCAGGCGCCCCGCAATCGCCCGCGCCACCGAACTCTTGCCGGCGCCCGACAGGCCGTCGATCGCCACGACGTCCGGGGGCGTCCGCCCGACATGGCCGCAGTCGCTCGGGGCTTCCACGTCCACTCCTCAGGTCGGCATGCGTCGGCCGTCCCAGCGTAGTCGGGTGTGCCGCCGCATCGGTTGGCACCGGGCCTTTCCGTGCTCACTTCTCGCTATGTCGACATAGACATTCAGTCGGTTGGGTCCTCGGTGGCAGGGTCGGTCGCTGGACCCTCGCCGGTCGCGAGGGCGGCGCGCAGCCGGTCGGCATGGTGGGCCCGGACCGCCATGCTGACCACGCCCGTCGCAGCGTGCGGCGCGTGATCGACATGCAGGTCTTCGATATTCACGTTCAGCGCTCCCGCCACCTGGAACAGCCGCGCCAACGCGCCGGGGGCGTCATCGACGACGGCGTCCACCCACACCCAGCTCGCTTCAGGGTCGGTGGCACCCAGCCGTGGTCGGTCGGGCACCGGCGCCGACAGGTGTTTGGGCGAGATGCGTGCCCGGCCGCGAGCGCCGTGCTCGACGAGTGCCGTGACGGCGCGGCGCGTGCCGTCGGACGTCGCGAGGGCCGTCTCGACGTCCTGCAAGGCCGCGAGCAGACGGTGCAGGGCCGGGCGCAGCTCGGCCCGGTTCGCCTCCGCAATGTCGGCCCACAGGGCTGCCGGGCTCGCCGCCACGCGCGTCATGTCCAGCAGAGCCGGACCAGCCACCGCCGACGGATCGCCCAACGGCTGTGCCCGCGACGGCTGCTCCCTGCGGCTCGGCCCGCCTGCCGGCAGGCCTGCGGTCGGCGTGAACAGGTCGTCCACGCTGCCCGCAAGCGCGCTGGCGAGCAGCTGCGGAAGGTGTGAGGTCACCGCGACGACACGGTCGTGCAGCCCGGCGGACAGATGGAGCGATGTCGCGCCGCAGGCCCGCACGAGGGCTTCGACCCGTGTCAGCGCGGCCGCATCCGCCCCATCCGGGCACACGACCCACGTTCGCCCACGAAACAGCTCGGAGCGTGCTCCGGCCGGGCCGGACAGCTCGCTGCCGGCGAGCGGATGGCTGGGCACGTACCGCCGCAGATCGCACCCCAGACCTTTGACCTCAGCAAGAGGTCGAGCTTTCACCGAAGCAACATCCATCACGGTCGCGTCGACGTACAGGCTGAGAGCGCGTTGAACGGATAGAGCTACCGCAGCCGGGGGAACGGCGACACAGACGACATCCGGCTCCGCCTCGACCCGGCTCCGCCCGCCAAGCCGCTGCTCCAGCGCAGCAACGCGGTCCGGCTGCGTGTCCTCGGCGGTCACGCGCCAGCCGGCCGAGCGGGCAGCCAGCGCGATGCTGGCACCGATGAGCCCGGCGCCGACGACATGCAGGCGCTCGACATCTCGTGTCATAACCATCGGGTCAGCAGGCGCCGTCGCCGGGCCGCCATGCCGCGGGGATCTGCGTGCCGCGCATGGCTGGCGCTCGTCCTCGGCCCCTCTGCCCCGGCACCTGCACGACGCAGGGCCGGAAGCCGGGCACGACGTCCACGGTCTCGTCCGGCTGGGGATGGCCCAGGGCGCACGAAGCGCCGACGGCCGGACGTGCGCCGAGAGCTGTCGCCGAGCCGTGGGGACCGCCAGGACCGCCGTGCCGCACTCGTCCGCGGGCATCGGAGGGTGGCGGCACGAATCCCCGAGGGTGCTCCGGCCCCGCACCGTCGGTGATCATCTCGGCCTCATTGTTGTCGTCCTGACTCGCCCCGCACGCCGTTCGCCCGGCCGCACGTACCTCCTGTCGTCCGGACACTAGTCACTTCGTGGCTTGAGCAGCACGCCGACACGGCTCCATGACGCTGAAGCGGGAAAGCCGTACGCAGCTTCCGAACTTCATCGACAAGTCTTCAGGCTCCCACTCAATGTCGCCTTAGCAATTTAACGAGTCAACGCACGCTCAGACGGGTGTCCGCGACGGCCAACCGGCAGGCGCACTCGGACGACCTCGCGACCCGGAAACGCGAGGGAGCCTAGAGATCGACGAGTCGATAAAGCTGTTTGACTTCATTGCCTGTGAGCGCCCGCGTACGTCCCGGGCCCAGCTCGCCCAGGCGCAGGGGACCGAAGCCAACCCGCACCAGCTCGACCACGGGATGGCCGACCGCCGCGAGCAGTCGCCGCACCAACCGGTTGCGCCCCTCGTGTACCGAGAGCTCGAGCAGGGTCCGGCCCGGCGCCGATCCCAGTACCCGGACACGGTCCACCGCGGCCGGACCGTCGTCGAGCAGCACCCCCCGCCGCAGCCTGGCACGGACCGCCGAACCGACATCGCCATCGACGTCCGCGACGTAGGTCTTGGCCACCTCGTACGAGGGGTGCATCAGGCGATGGGCCAGTTCGCCGTCGTTGGTGAGCAGCAGCAGCCCCGAGGTGTCTGCGTCGAGCCGGCCGACGTGGAACAGGCGGTGTCCGCGCGCCGCCGGGGCCACGGTCGGTCGGCCGCGCTCGTCGGACATCGCGCTCAGTACGCCGACCGGCTTGTTCAGCAGGACGTACCGGCGCGTGGTGTCGGTGACGATGCGGTCCCCGTCCACCCGCACGACGACGCTCGCCGGGTCGACCTTGACCCCTTGCCGGGTCACGGGCTGCCCGTCGACGCTCACGCGTCCCTGTTCGATCAGTGCTTCACAGTGGCGGCGCGACCCCACGCCAGCATCCGCGAGGACCCGCTGGAGGCGGACCGATGTCCCTGACGGAGTCTCCATCTTAGGTAGAGAGTTGCTCGTGCATCGTGCCAGCGGTCATGAGGTCGGGAAGAAGCGGTGCCAGATCCGGGAGTTCGCTCAAGTTGGCGATGCCCAGCTTTTCCAAGAACAGGACGGTGGTGCCGTACAGGACTGCGCCGCTGGTCTCATCCGTGCCCACGTCCGCGATCAGCCCCCTGGTCGCGAGCGTGCGAAACACCGCGTCCACGTTGACGCCGCGGACCGCAGCGACCCGGGACCGGCTGACCGGCTGTTGGTAGGCGACCACAGCCAGCGTCTCGAGAGCTGCGTTCGACAAGCGCGCCGACCGGTCGCCGACAACGATGCGTTCCAGCGCCGGACGGGCCGCCGGCACCGCGTACAAGCGCCAGCCGGCTGCAGTGTCGCGCAGCGCGAAGCCGCGACGAGCCGCCCGATAGTCCTCCGCCAGCAGCTCCAGCGCGGCGATGACCGCCACGGCCTCGACACCCAGTCCATCGCAGACGTCCTCGGGCACGAGCGGTCCCTCGATAGTGACGAGCAGTGCCTCGAGCAGGGCCGGCAGGCCAAGGTCCTCGCCGACCGCGGCCGGATCGGTCTCCGCGCCCGTCGCGGCGCGATCGCGGGCTGCATCCGGCGTCGTCATGTGCTGGCCTCGCCCGGTACCACGGCCGCCTCGCCACCCGTCGGGCACCACGAAACCTGCAGATCGCCCAGCGGCGCGATCTGCTCGAACCGAACGCGTCCCTCCCGGAAGAGCTCCAAGAGCGCGAGGAACCGGCCGACGACTTCAATGGGTTCGGAGCAGTCGTGGCACAGGCCGCGGAAGGACATCCGGCCGAGGCTGACGAGTCGTTCCGAGATGAGCGCCGCATGCTCACGGACACTGACGCGAGGCGCGTGCACGTGCTCGATGTCCACGACCTGATCGGGGCGAGAAATGCTCGCCGCCGCAGCCAGCACGGCGAGCCCGTCCGGACCCAGCGAGAGCTCGATCTCGGGGAGCAGAGCGGCCAGGTCGTCGGGGAGCCCCGCCGTCCGCGGCGTCCACCGGGCCTCCTGCGCCCACCGCTCGGCGAGCCACCCGGCCGCCTCCTTATAGGCGCGGTACTGCAGCAGCCGCGCGAACAGCAGGTCACGCGCCTCGAGGAGAGCAAGGTCGTCCTCGTCCTCCACCTCCACACCGGGCAGCAGTCGCGCGGCCTTGAGGTCCAGCAGCGTCGCCGCCACGACGAGGAAGCCGGTGGCCTGGTCGAGGTCGAAGCTCCCAGCCGAACGCACGAAAGCGACGAACTCGTCGGTGACCTGCGCCAGGGCCACGTCGGTCACGTCGAGGCGATGCTTACTGATCAGCCCGAGGAGGACGTCGAAGGGCCCGGCGTACACGTCGAGATGGACGTGAAAGTCCGACTGCGCCGGCTCGGCGGCCGTGGCTACGGACACAACGAGGGACGCTAGCAGCGTGCGACCGCCCCTCTCCCCCGGCGGAACGGTGTCAGCCGAATATCCGGGTTCCCGGCAGCAAGGCGTCGAGGTGCCGCAGCAGCGGAGGCTCGAGCTGACCGACCACGTCGGGGAGGCCGCTGAACAGAAGGGGCAGCAACAAGACCGCGAACGCGATGATCGTGCCGATCGACTCCTCCTCGAGCGCCAGCCGGGCCCGCGACCACCCCGGAGACGTCGGCGCCCACATCCACAGGGCCCGCCCCAGAGCCAGCGGCGGGAACGGTAGACATGACATAACGGTCAGGCCGCCGATCGAGATCGTGAACGCTCGAGCGACCTGGTACGCGAAGGCCGACGAACCGGGCGTGGGAAGAGCCGCCTGCGTCACGGCGACCCCCGCCAAGCTGACGAGCACGAGGAAGACGGGCCCGGCCAGGAGGATGGCGACGGCCCGAGTGCGAGAGCGCCGAAAGTGCGTCGCCACCGGGACCTTCGAGGGAATCCCCCAGGCCCCCACGGTCAACGCCGCCGCGACCACCCCGAGCGGTTCGAGCTGACGCCAGCGCGGCCGCCCGAAGCCCGCACGCTCCGCGGTCCGGTCACCAAGAGCGCGCGCGGTCCAGGCTTGCGCGAGGTTGTGCCCGAACAGTCCGACGAGGACGGCGATCACGAGTCCGAGCAGCAGGTCGGGATGGGCAAGTTCGCGCAGCATGCCGACTCAGCGCCCCGCGACGGCCCGCGGCGGGCCGTCCACCGCTCGCGACAGACCCGGCGCGCGACTGTCGGGGGTGGTGAGCCCGGTCAGCGCGCACCGAGCCGACGTACGAGGATGCTGTCCGCCTGTTTGGCGTCCAGATCCGCCAACACGACCGCCAGCGCCTCGCGCACGATGCGGCCGCGGTCGACGGCGATGCCGTGCTCGGCGCGCAGCGACAGCCGGGCCTGCTCGAGGTCGACGAGCTCGGCCGCCGAGACGTAGACCGTGATCTTCTCGTCGTGTCGCTCACGGCCCGACGTCGCGCCGGTGGAGCCGCGCTGCCCCGGACCGCGGCCGCGGCGACTACTGCGACCGCTCTGGTCGGACGCAGCGGCTGCGTCGGCCTGCTCGGTCGGCGGTGGACTCGAGCGGTCGTCGCCGGCGGCTGCGGCCGGAGCCGTGGCCCGGAACAGCTCGTCGGCGCCGGGGAGGGTCACGCGTGGGCTCACGGGGCGAGCACCTCCAGCGCCAGCTCCCGGTAGGCGCGGGCGCCGGGCGACGAGGGCGCGTAGTCGATGATCGGGCGCCCAGCCACCGTCGTCTCCGGGAAGCGCACGGTCCGGTTGATCACGGTGTCGAAGACGGCATCTCCGAACACCTCCACCACGCGGGCGAGAACTTCTCGGCTGTGCAACGTACGTGCGTCGTACATCGTCGCCAGCACTCCCTCGACTTCAAGCTGAGGGTTAAGCCTCTGGCGCACCTTGTCTATGGTTTGCATCAACAGTGCGACTCCGCGTAGGGCAAAGTACTCGCACTCCAACGGGATGATCACCGCGTGGGCCGCCGTCAGCGCATTTACCGTCAGCAGGCCGAGGGACGGCTGGCAGTCGATGAGGACGATGTCGTAGTCGGGACGAACCTGCTGCAGGGTCCGGGCAAGGGTCTGTTCGCGGGCGACCTCGTTCACCAGCTGGACTTCGGCGGCGCTGAGATCGATGTTGCTCGGAAGGAGGTCCATGCCGGCCACGGCGGTCTTCAGCAGGACCTCGTCGATGGCCAGCCCCGGTTCCATCAGCAGGTCGTAGACCGTGCGGTCGAGCTGTCCAGGATTCACGCCCAGCCCCACCGACAGTGCGCCCTGGGGATCGAAGTCCACCAGCAGCACGCGCCGCCCGTGCTCGGCCAACGCGGCCCCCAGGTTGATGGTGCTCGTCGTCTTGCCCACGCCGCCCTTCTGGTTGCACAGGGCAATGACGCGAGCCGGCCCGTGCTCGTACAACGGCGCAGGCGTCGGGAACTGCCGGCGAGGCCGCCCCGTCGGCCCGAGCTCGGGCGTCGGCGGCACCGGTTCCGCCGACGCCGTCAGCAGCCGGGACTGTTCCGCAGCCGCGCCAGGCGTGGAATCGGCCGGACCCGCCGGGGGGGCTACGGGCGGTGGTGGCGACATAACGTCCGTGCGTTCCGGGACCGAGTGGGCCGGCGCCGCGGACGGCTCGGGCGAGGGGCGATGTTCCGAGGACGCGGGCGGCCAGCTGGGATTTATCGACATGGCTACGAGTCCTCTTACCTCTCAGGGGATCTGTCTGGTCGGATCTACATCGGGAAGGCGACAGGGCGCAGAGTAGGCCCGGTTGAGCCGGGATGTCGACCCGGCCTCGTCGCACCGGCAGACCGAACCGGCAGGATCCAGCGGGCCAGGGCTACCCGCCGGACGCGACCGGCCAGGTCGTCGGCGTCGTCACGACGAGAAGGCGCGGGGGTGCGCGCTGGCGTAGACCTCTCGCAGTCGCTCCGCGGTCACCAACGTGTAGATCTGTGTCGTCGTGACCGACGCGTGCCCGAGCAGTTCCTGCACCACCCGCACGTCCGCGCCGCCGTCGAGCAGATGTGTCGCGTACGAGTGTCGCAGCACGTGCGGGGAGATGGTGCGCTCGATGCCGGCCTTCTCGGCGGTACGGCGCAGCACCGTCCACGCACTCTGTCGCGACAAGCGCCCGCCGCGACTGTTCAGGAACAGGGCCGGGCTCCCCCCACGCACGAGGGACGGCCGGCCGGCGGTGAGGTAGTCCGCCACGGCACGGACCGCGGCCGATCCGACGGGTACGACCCGGTCCCTGCCGCCCTTGCCATGCAGCCGGAGGGATGCGTCGACGTCGACGTGTCCGCGCACGTCGTCCACGTCCAGCGCGACCGCCTCCGAGATGCGCGCGCCGGTGGCGTACAGCAGCTCGAGCAGGGCGCGATCGCGGCGCGCGAGCGGCGTGCCGTCGAACCCAGCCGCCTCGATGAGCGCCTCCACCGCGTCGACGGGGAGCGCCTTGGGCAGCCGTCGGGCCGGGGCGGGGGGTTTGAGCTCCCGGCTCACGTCGACGGCCACCAGGCCCTCGGCGACGGCGAACCGGTGCAGGCCGCGCACCGTGACGATCGCACGGGCGGCGCTCGCGGTCGCTAGCGGTGGGTGGTCGGCATCCCCACCCTGCAGGCGGGACGCGTACGCGAGCAGATCGGCCGGCTGCACCGACGCAAGGTCCGTACGGCCGCGCTCGGCCAGGAAGGCTGCGTAGCGGCGCACGTCCCGGCGGTAGGCAGCCAGCGAGTTGGCGGCCAGGCCGCGTTCGACCGCGAGGTGGTCGAGCCACCGCCGGACGACCCGGTCGACATCAGGCCCGGACACCGCCGCAGATGTCACCCCCCGAGCACCGCGGTGAGCGGCTGCTGGGGCAGTCCGTGGGCCGCCGCAACCGGCGCGGACACGAGGTGCCCGTCGACGACGTTGACGCCCAGCGCGAGCGCGGCGTCGTCCGCAACGGCCGCGTCCAGACCGCGGTCGGCGATCTCGAGGATGTAGGGCAAGGTCACGTTCGTGAGGGCATAGGTCGACGTGTGCGGGACGGCACCGGGCATGTTCGCGACGCAGTAGAAGAGCGAACCCTCGACGGGGAACGTCGGATCCGAGTGAGTGGTCGGCCGGGTCGCCTCGAAGCACCCACCTTGGTCGACCGAGATGTCGACCAGCACGCTTCCCGGCTTCATGCGAGCGACCAGGTCGTTGCTCACCAGCTTCGGGGCGCGGGCGCCGGCGACGAGCACCGCGCCGATGACCAGGTCGGCGTCCTCGCAGGCGCGTTCGATCTCGTACGTGTTGGAGGCGATCGTCTGCAGATGTCCCTGATAGATGCGGTCGGCCGCCCGGAGCTTGTCGATGTTGCGGTCAAGCAGCAGCACCTCCGCCTGCATGCCCAGGGCGATCGCGGCCGCGTTCATCCCGGACACTCCCGCTCCGAGCACGACGACCTTCGCGGCGTACACGCCGGACACCCCGCCCATGAGCACCCCGCGCCCGCCACTGGCCCGTTCGAGGCAGTGGGCTCCGACCTGCGGGGCCATCCGCCCGGCCACCTCGCTCATGGGAGCCAGCAAGGGCAGCGCCCCGTCCGGCGTCTGCACGGTCTCGTACGCGACGGCCCGGTTCCCGGCGGCCAGCAACGCCTCGGTGCAGGCCCGCGACGCGGCGAGGTGCAGGTAGGTGAACAGGACCTGGTGGGGATGGGCCGACAGCAGGGGGTACTCGTGCTCGACGGGCTCCTTCACCTTGAGCACCAGATCGCTGTCCGCCCACAGATCCTCCGCCGAGGGGACGAGGCGAGCGCCGGCGGTGGCGAAGTCCTCGTCGGGTATGGCTGAACCGAGTCCCGCCCCGGCCTGCACGAGAACGGCATGCCCACGACGGGCGAGCTCGTGGACGCCGGCCGGGGTCATGGCCACGCGGAACTCGCTGTCCTTGACTTCGGCGGGGATTCCGACCTGCATGGCGCTGTCCCTTCGGTGTGCGCCGGGTCGGGGCCCGCGGGTGGCGGGGACGCCGGCCAGGAGCGATGACGACGCCGGGTCGCGGCGCCAGGAGCCGGACGCCGGGTGGCGGCGTCGAGCGCGCCGAGTCTAAGACCGGCGAGGTCTAGCGGTCCGGCCGATCGGGCCAGGGCGCATCCGGCGGACGTACCTCGGCATGGCCCGCGACGACGCGGGCGGCGGCGAGGATGCCCACGCAGGCCATTGCGTTGCGAATCTCGCCGGACAGAACCTGCCGAGCGGCGTCGGCCAGCGGTACCCAGCGCAGGTCCAGGTCGACCTCCTCGTTCTCGGCCGGTGGGCGCGGGACCGAGCGCAAGCGCCGTGCCAGGAAGATCCGGGTGGCTTCGTCGGTCATGCCGGGCGAGCTGAGGGTGTCGGCGAGGACGGACCAGTCGTCCGCGGTCAGTCCGGCCTCCTCCATCAGCTCGCGTGCGGCCGTGATCCGCGCCGTCTCGCCGGCCACGTCCAGCAGACCGGCGGGCAACTCCCACAGGCGGGCGCCCACTGGTTGGCGCCACTGTTCGACGAGCGCGACGCGATCCTCGTCGTCGAGCGCGACCACACCGACCGCTCCCGGATGGGCGACGACGTCGCGACGGACGACGCTACCGGACGGCAGCCGTACCTCATCGGTGCGGACGGTGATCACTGCGCCCCGGAACCGCTCGACCGACGACAGGCGTTCGGTCACGGTCTGCTGAGCGAGGGCAGTGGTGTTCCGACGAGGCCGTCGTCGCGGCTGGCCTGCTCGTGCGAGGCAGGGTCGCTCGAGGCGAGATCGGACACGTCGACCGGGAGGCGACCGGTTCTCCCCTCGGCAGCGTCGAGGGCCGCGGCGACGAACGCGGCGAACAGCGGGTTCGCGCGGGTCGGGCGGGAGGTGAACTCGGGATGGAACTGTGAGCCCACGAAGAAGGGATGGCGCGACCGGGGAAGCTCGACCATCTCGACGAGCCGACCGTCCGGCGAGGTGCCCGAGAAAACCAGACCGACCTCGGCCAGCCGCTCGCGGTACGCGTTGGCAACCTCGTAACGATGCCGGTGCCGTTCGGTGGCCTTGTCCGACCCGTAGGCCTCGGCGGCCAACGTCCCCTCCGAGAGTGCCATCGGGTAGTCACCCAGCCGCATGGTTCCGCCGAGCCCCCGGTCACCCGCGACCACATCGACCTGGTCGGCCATCGTGTCCACGACCGGATGGGGAGTCGAGGCATCGAACTCGGTCGAGTTCGCGCCCGCGAGTCCGGCCAGGTTCCGAGCCGCCTCGATCACCATGCACTGCAGACCCAGGCAGATGCCGAGCAGCGGAATGCCGTGCTCGCGGGCGTGCCGTACCGCCCCGACCTTGCCCTCGATGCCGCGCACCCCGAAGCCGCCGGGAACCAGCACGCCGTCCAGGCCGGCGAGCGCCTGGGCCGCCCCGCTGGCAGTAGCGCAGGTGTCCGACGCGACCCAGCGAATCTCCACCCGTGCGTCATGGTGGAAGCCGCCCGCGCGTAGCGCCTCCGCTACCGAGAGGTAGGCGTCGGGCAGGTCAACGTACTTGCCAACCAGCCCGATGACAGCGTGGCCGGACGGACGGTGCACGCGATCGAGCAGCCGGTTCCAGTCGGTCCAGTCCACGTCTCGGAACGGCAGACCGAGACGCCGTACGACGTAGGCGTCCAGTCCCTCTCGGTGCAGGACCTTGGGGATGTCGTAGATCGAGGGCGCGTCGGGTGCGGCCACCACGGCTTCACGGTCGACGTCGCACGTGAGGGAGAGCTTGTGCTTCAGACCCTCGGGGATCTCTCGGTCTGCGCGACACACGAGCGCGTCGGGCTGGATGCCGATGCTGCGCAGGGCCGCGACCGAGTGCTGGGTCGGCTTGGTCTTCAACTCGCCTGACGGCGCGAGATAGGGCACCAGGGACACGTGCAGGTAGAACACATTCTCCCGCCCGATCAGATGCCGCACCTGACGTGCGGCCTCGAGAAACGGCAGCGACTCGATGTCGCCGACCGTTCCGCCGATCTCGGTGATGACCACGTCGACGTCCTCGCCGGCCATCCCGCGAATGCGGTCGACGATCTCGTTCGTGATGTGCGGGATGACCTGCACCGTGTCGCCCAGGTAGTCCCCACGCCGCTCCTTGGCGATGACCGCGCTGTAGACCTGGCCGGTCGTGACGTTCGCGTCCCGCGAGAGCCCGACGTCCAGGAACCGCTCGTAGTGCCCGATGTCCAGGTCGGTCTCGGCGCCGTCCGCGGTCACGAAGACCTCCCCGTGCTGGAACGGGTTCATCGTGCCGGGGTCGACGTTGAGGTACGGATCGAGCTTCTGCATGGTCACGCGCAGACCTCGGGCCTTGAGCAGGCGCCCAAGGCTCGAGGCGGTGAGTCCTTTGCCCAGCGACGAGGCGACGCCACCGGTGACGAAGACGTGCCGGGTGACGTGCGGGTGGGGCACGGGCTGCTCGTTTCCGTGGTCGGGACCGGTCAGGATCTGAGAGGTTGTCCACGGCGTGTGCCGCGGCACCACGGGAGTTCACGGTAACACCGCGACGCGGTGGCGCGAGCGCGCGTACGGGCGTGTCCTCAGTCGGTGGCGAGAGCGAGCAACTCGCGGGCGTGCTCCAGGGCGGGCCTGCTCCGCTCGTCGCCGCCGAGCATGCGGGCAAGTTCGGTCGCCCGGTCCGCCACGTCGAGGGTGACGACGTCGCTCGTCGTCACGCCGCCGGCCGAGGACTTGCGCACCCGTACGTGATGACCGGCGAACGCGGCCACCTGAGCCAGATGCGTGACGACCAGCACCTGGTGCGTAGCGGCCAGACGCCCCAGGCGACGGCCCACTTCGACGGCGGCCTGGCCGCCCACGCCCGCATCCACCTCGTCGAACACCATCGTCGGCACCGGGTCGGCGTGCGCGAGGACCACCTCCAGTGCCAGCATGATCCGGCTGAGCTCGCCCCCGGATGCACCGCGTGCGATGGGCCGGGCCGGCGCTCCGGGGTGAGGCGTCAAGGTCATGGTCACCTGATCCGCGCCGGACGGACCCGGCGGGATCGGCGCGATGTCCACGGTCAGCGCGGCGGCCGGCATCGCCAGCGCCGCCAGCTCCCGCTGCACCTCGACCACGAGCCGGTCTGCGGCCGCGCGGCGCACGGCGGTGAGGCGCCCGGCCGCTGCAGCCAGCTCCGCCTCCAGGCGAGCAACGGCACGGGTCCCCTGCGCTCGCCGATCGTCGTCGGCGTCCAGTTCGGCCAGCCGGCGGGCAGCGTCCTCGGACCACGCAGCCAGTGCCGCCGCGTCCCGCCCC
The DNA here is from genome assembly GCA_036379355.1 of Mycobacteriales bacterium. Lineage (GTDB taxonomy): Bacteria > Actinomycetota > Actinomycetes > Mycobacteriales > CAJCIY01 > CAJCIY01. The sequence goes on from DASVGV010000095.1 coordinate 24,391, forward strand.
GGGACGTATCGCCGTACCACGGAGGTGAGGGCCGCGGTCCGCTCCTGCGCCGCGCCGAGCGCGGCGGGATCGAGCACGAGGCCCTCGGCGTACGACGCGAGATCCCGGGCGGCATCCTCGAGGAGAACGGCCGCCTCCGCGATCCGGCCGGCGAGCGGCGCCAGGGCGGGATCGAGGTCCGCGGCACCCTCGACCAGCCGCCCCGCGGCGACGGCGCGGGCGCGCGCATCGGAGTCCTCGCTGTCGACGAGCAGGTCGTGAGCCTGCCGCGAGGAGGAGGCGAGCGCCTCGGCGTGCGCCAGCCGCGCCACCGTACGAGCCGTCTCCTGCTCCTCCCCCGGGACGGGCCGCAGCGCCGCAATGACGCCGAGGGCGTGCCGCAGCCCGTCCGCCTCCAGGGCCCGGTCCTGCGCGCGATCGGTGATCTCGGTCAGCTCCGCGCGCGCCGTGGTCAGCGCCGCATGGGCAATGGCGCATCCGGCGAGCTCCTCCGCGGCGGCCGGGCCGGCGTACGTGTCGACCAGCTGGCGCTGGGTCGCCGGGCGCGTCAGCCGCTGCTGATCGGCCTGGCCGTGCACGGCGACGAGGTCCTCCCCCAGCTCGGCCAGCAGCGACACGGGGACCGGGGCGCCACCGGCGACACAGCGGCTACGGCCCTCCGCGCTGATCGTGCGCAGCACGACCAGCGTGCCGTCGTCGTCGAGGTCCGCCCCGGCCGCGCGCGCACGCTTCAGCGCCGGCTGGTCGTCCGCCAGCCGGAAGCGGCCCTCGACCACCGCCCTGGCCGCCCCGGGGCGGACGAGGCCGGAGTCCCCTCGGCGGCCGAGCAGCAGATCGACGGCTTCGAGCAGCATCGTCTTGCCGGCGCCGGTCTCCCCGGTCAGGACGGTCAGCCCAGGCCCGATCGGGACGGCTGCCTGAGCGATGACGCCCAGGTCGCAGACCCGGATCTCCTCGAGCACGACCGCGAGACTAGGACGCGCGGCCAGGGGTGTGCCGCGGTATCTCCCGCGCTCCACGCCAGCCGGCGACGGGCAGCTCGAACTTGGCGACAAGGCGCGCGCTGAACCGCCCCTCGTGCAGCCGGGCGAGGCGGACCGGCTGTCGGCCGCGCGTGACCAGGACGCGGGCGTCGGCCGGCAGCTCGACGAGCCGGCGGCCGTCGCACCACAGCTGCACCGGCGCGACCTCGTCGACCCGCGTGAGGACGTCGACAGCGATCTGGGCTCCGGGAGAGGTGACCAACGGGCGCGCGAAAAGGGCATGCGCGCTGATCGGCACCACCAGCAGCGCCTCGACCGTCGGCCAGACCACCGGTCCGCCCCCCGAGAACGCGTACGCGGTGGAACCGGTGGGAGTCGCACACACGACGGCGTCGCAGCCGAACTGCGACACCGGGCTCCCGTCGATCGCCACGACGCACTCGAGCATCCGGCTGCGGTCGGACTTGGCCACGACGGCGTCGTTGAGAGCCCAGCCGGCCTGCGTCGTCACCCCGCCGGCGACGACCGACACGTCGAGCGTGAGCCGATCCTCGACGCGGTAGTCCCGGGCGAGCACCCGGCGCAGGACTTCCTCGAGGTCGCCGTACTCGGCCTCGGCGAGGAAGCCGACGTGCCCCAGGTTGACGCCCAGCAGCGGCACGTCGGAACGCCGGGCCAGCTCGGCGCCGCGCAAGAGCGTCCCGTCGCCGCCGAGTACGAGGACCAGCTCGCAGCCGGCACCAGGGTCGGCGGTCGCCGCCGCGGCGAGCCCCTCGATGCCGTCGACGCCGACGGCCTCGACACCGGCCGCACCGAGCCGCGCCGCGGCGTCCGCGGCGGCCGCACGCGCCTCGGGCCGGCCGGTGTGCGCCACGAGGAGCACCCGCCGGGTCACGGGGCCGCCCGGATCGCGGCGGCGATAGCCGTGTCGACGTCGACGGCGTCGCCGACAGGACTCAGCCACAGGAGGAACTCGACGTTGCCCGCCGGCCCCGGCAGAGGGCTCGGCACCAGCCCGCGCGCGACGAGCCCGACGCGGGCCGCCTCCTCCGCGACGCGACCGATCGCGCTCGACCACAGGGCCGGGTCGCGGACGACACCGCCGGGCCCCAACCGATCGCGGCCGACCTCGAACTGCGGCTTCACCAAAGTGATCAGGTTCCCGTCCGTACCGGTGCACGCGCGCAGCGCCGGCAGCACGACCGGCAAGCCGATGAACGACAGGTCCGCGACCACCAGGTCTGCCGGGCCGCCGATCGCCGCCGGCTCGAGGTGACGCACGTTCGTTCGGTCGAGGACGCGAACCCTGGGGTCGGTGCGCAGGGCCCACGCCAGCTGGCCGTAGCCGACGTCCACCGCGATGACGTGCGCCGCGCCGGCGCGGAGCAGCACGTCGGTGAATCCCCCGGTGGACGCACCCGCGTCGAGACAGCGCTTGCCCCTCGGGTCCACCGGGAAGGCCGCAAGGGCGGCGGCGAGCTTGTGCCCGCCGCGGGAGACGTAGTCGGGAGCGCCGTCGGGTGCGGGCCGCACCACGAGCGGGGTGTCTGCGTCGACTCCGGTCGCCGCCTTCGTCGCCGGTCGCCCGGCGACCAGCACGCGCCCGGCCGCGATGAAGCAGGCGGCCTGCTCACGGCTGGGCGCCAGATGACGGCGGACGAGCTCGGCGTCCAGCCGGCGTCGCCGCACCACGAGCGCGGTCACACCTCGTCGAGCGCAGTCAGCGCGTCCTGCAGCCGCCGTACTGTCGCGTCGAGCATCTCCGCGCGGGCCGACAGGTCCGTCGATGGGTCGGCCAGCGCGCCGGCGAGTGCGGCGTACGGGTCGTTCGCGTCCCCCGGCTGGTCGGTCACGAGGCTCCTCCGCGGTTCGCGCGCCGCCCGGGGGGCGACGTGCGTCGCGCCGTGGACCGGGTGCCGGCACCGGTCTTGGCGCCCTTCGTGGGCCGGCTGCTGGGCTGAGCTTTGGGCTGGGACTTCGCTCCAGCGCCGGCCGGCGGAGCCGGCTGGGGGTCCGACCGCACCCTGTTCTCGACCGCGGCCAGGCGAGCGGTGAGCATCCGGACGTCCTCCGCTGTCGCGAGGCCCAGACGGGCCAGCGCGCGCTCGACCTCCACGCGAACGAGTCCGGCCACCGCCTCACGGTTGGCCTTGCTGGTCGCGACCAGGTCGTCGGCGAGCGCGCTGACCTGCTCGGCGGTCGCCTCTCCGCTGCTGGCCAGTGCGCGCGCCGCGGACACCGCACGCTGCCGGGTCAGGGTGCCGATGCCCGCCGCGAGGCCGAGGTAACTGCGCACGGCGTCGCGGACCATGGGTAGCCCCTTCCCGTTCGTCGGTATGTCGCCGCCGATCGGCGCCGTTGCACCACCCGCACGGTATCCCGCTGGGGGCCGCCGGCGCGTCGCATAGGGTGGCGTGCCGTACCGCTGACGACGACGATCGTAGGCAGGGGCCCCGCCCCGTGGGAGAGCGAGGCACAGGGCATGGCAACCGCCGTCGAGTGCCAACGTGCCCTGCTGGCGCTGGCCGCCCGGCTGAACGAGGTCGACGAACAGGTGCGCGGCCGCGTCGCGCCCGACCGCACGCTCTCGTTGCGGGTACCGGACCTGGAGGTCACCTTCGGCGGGCGGTTGCACGAGGGAAACCTGGTCGACATCGTCCCGGATGGGGCAGAACCCGCCCAGGTCCGCCTCGAGTGCAGCAGCGACGACCTGATAGCGCTGGTCGAGGGCTCGCTCGCGGCTCCGCTCGCCTGGGCCACCGGACGCCTGCGCATCGACGCCAGTCCGTTGGATCTGCTGCGGCTGCGATCGCTGTTCTAAGCGTCGAGAAACGAGTCGAGCGCGTCCACGCCCGCCGGATCGTGCCCCGCGTCGAGGTACGCCCACGCCGCGGTGATACCGGCCCGGACGACGTCGAAGCCGGTGCCCGCGCGGACGCGGACGTGGCCGCCCTCGACCCGGGCATCGGCGTCACCGCAGCAGCCGTCGCGCGCGGGCGGATGGGGGTCCAGCAGGCCGCCCACGTCACGGCTGAGCAGGTCTGGCCGATGCTCGGGTCGCGCCGCGGCCAAGGTGGGCAGATCGGTGACGCCGGTCAGTACGAGCAGGCTCGGGGTGTCCGCTCGCCGCGCGCCCTCGATGTCGGTGTCGAGGCGGTCGCCGACGACGAGTGGGTGGTCGGCACCGCTGCGGCGAACCGACTCACGGTGCAACGCCGGCTCCGGCTTGCCCGCGACGAGCGGGGCACTCCCCGACGCCGTCTCCACGAGCGCCGACAGCGCTCCGGTGCCGGCCAGGGGTCCGCGGCTCGTGGGCATCGTCTTGTCCCGGTTGCAGGCGACGAACAACGCCCCACGGCGGACCGCGAGGGCGGCTTCGGCGAGCCGCTGGTAGTCCAGCGTCGGGTCATAGCCGAGGACAACCGCCGCGGGTTCGTCGTCAGCAGAATCCACGCTGGCCAGCCCCGCCGCGGCAACCGCAGCCAGCAGCCCGTTTCCGCCCGCAACCAGGACACGAGCGTGCGGTCCGCACCGGTCGGCCAGCAGGCGGGCGGCGGCCTGGGCGCTGGTGGCAATCCGCTCCGGCGTCGCCTCGACACCGAGGGCGGTCAGCTTGGCGGCGACCTCCTCGGGAGTCCGCAGGGCGTTGTTGGTGACGAACTCGATCGTCATCCCGGCGCGGGTCGCCGCGGCGAGCGCGTCGGGCGCCCGCGGTATGACCTCGTCACCGACGTAAACGACGCCGTCGAGGTCCATCAGCGCGACGTCGTAGGTCTCGGCCGGCGGCTTGTCGCAGGCCAGGAGCCGCGCACCGGCTTCGGTCACCGCAGCTCCTCGCCTGGTCATGTCCGCCGCGTCACGGGCCGCGTCTGGCCGAGCAGCCGGACGCAGAGCTCACCCCGACCGTATCGGGTGCAACGCGGCCACCTCGACACCGTAGCGACTGGCCACGCCGCCGGGGCCGCGGAAGAACCTCCGGCGGAGCGAGCCGCGGACGTCGACGACCTCCCCCGGGTGGAGGCGGGCAACAGCCCGGCGCACCGACGCGGAGACCGCCTGACAGTCGATCGTATCGATCGTGGAACGTCCGGGTGCGCGGGCGCGCGAGGGCCGGTCGACGACGACGCGGAAGGCCACGATCGTGTCGCCGCTCGGCAGCTGCCGCTCTGGGTCGGAGCCGCTGAAGCGACCGACGAGCGTGACGGCGTTGAGGTGTTGTGCCGCTGTATCAGCCGCGGCGGGGGCTCGACGGGCCAC
>DASVGV010000096.1:0-2795 GCA_036379355.1 Mycobacteriales bacterium
CACCGGACAGCTCGACCCGGACCCCGCGATCGGCGAGCTGCCGCGAGACGTCGGCGAGCAGGGGCCGGTTGGAGCCCCGCCCGAAGGCGGCGTCGAGGTCGACGAGGTGTACCCAGGTCGCGCCCTGCTCGGCCCAGTCGAGGGCGGCCGCCAGCGGTGCTCCGTACGACGTCTCGCTGCCGGCCGCGCCCTGTACCAGGCGGACCGCCCGGCCGGCCGCGACGTCGACGGCCGGCAGCAGGTCGAGCGTCACGACAGCGACCCCATCCAGTTGGCGAGGAGCTCCGCCCCGGCGTCGCCGCTCTTCTCGGGGTGGAACTGGGTCGCGGCGACCGGGCCGCTCTCGACCGCGGCCACGAACCGCTCGCCGTGCGTCGCGGTCGTCACCACACCGCCCGCGTCGTGGGCGGCGTACGAGTGCACGAAGTAGAACCATGCCTCGGAAAGCCCTGCGAACAGGGCACTTCCCTCGCCTGGTGCGACCGTGTTCCAGCCCATGTGCGGCAGCACGTCCGCGGCCAGGCGCGTCACGTCGCCGGGCAGGACCCCGATGCCGGGAGTCACGACGCCGTGCTCGTCGCCGCGCTCGAACAGCACCTGCATGCCCACGCAGATGCCGAGCACGGGACGACCGGCCGCAACGCGCTCGCGGACGACGGCGGCCGCGCCGACGGCGTCGATACCGGCCATGCAGGCGGCGAACGCGCCCACGCCCGGGACGACCAAGCCATCGGCGCCGCGGCATGTGTCGAGATGGGCGGTGACGGTGACGTCGGCGCCGACGCGCGCCAGGGCACGCTCGGCCGAGCGCAGGTTTCCGGAGCCGTAGTCGAGGACCGCGACCGTGCTCATGCGCCGAACGCGGACGTCACAGCACGCCCTTGGTGGAGGGCACGCCGACCGAGCGCGGGTCGAGGGCGACGGCGTCCCGCAGCGCGCGCGCGACCGCCTTGAACTGGGCCTCGACGACGTGGTGGGCGTTGCGGCCGCCGAGCACCCGCACGTGCAGGGTGATGCGCGCCTCGGCCACGAACGACTCCCAGATGTGCTTGGTCAAGGTCGTGTCGTACGAGCCGATCAGCTCGACCAGGTCGGGCTCGTCGTGCACGAGGTACGGCCGCCCCGACAGGTCGACGGCGACCTGCACGATCGCCTCGTCGAGCGGGACGAGCGCGTCGCCGTAGCGGCGGATGCCGGCCTTGTCCCCGAGCGCCTCGCGGAACGCCTGGCCCAACGCGAGGGCGGTGTCCTCGACGGTGTGGTGCGCGTCGACCTCGAGGTCGCCCTTCGTCTCGACCTCGAGGTCGAGACCGCCGTGCTTGCCCAGCTGCGACAGCATGTGGTCGTAGAACGGGACGCCGGTCTGCACGGACGTGCGGCCGGTGCCGTCGACGTCCAGGGCGACGCGTACCGACGACTCCTTGGTGGCGCGCTCCACCACGGCGCTGCGGGTCATGCGCGTGCTCCTCCGGTCGTGACCTTGGTCCAGGCGGCCAGGATCGCGGCGCACTCGTCGGTCGTCCCGACGGTGATGCGCAGGTGACCCGGGATGCCGACGTCGCGGACGAGCACGCCCTCGTCGAGCAGGGCCTGCCAGGTGCGGGCGGCGTCGGCCAGGCCGCCGACGAGCAGGAAGTTCGCGTCGCTCGGGGCGACCGGGAAGCCCGCGGCGACAAGCTCTTTCGCGAGGATGTCGCGATCAGCGACGACCTGACGGACGGTCGCCAGCGTGTCGGCGCTGTGCCGCAGCGCCGCCAGCGCCGCGGCCTGGGTCGTGGCCGACAGGTGGTAGGGCAGGCGTACCAGCTGGAGGGCGTCGACCACGGCCGGCGACGCCGCGAGGTAGCCGACCCGTCCGCCGGCGAGGGCGAACGCCTTGCTCATCGTGCGAGTGACGATCAGCCGCGGGAACCGCGGCAGGAGCGCGAGCGCGGACTCGTCGGCCGAGAACTCGGCGTACGCCTCGTCGACGACGACCATCCCCGACGTCGCCGCGCACACGTCGGCGACGACGTCGAGCGCCAGCCCGGTGCCGGTCGGGTTGTTCGGCCGGGCGAGGAACGTGACGTCCGGCGCCTCCCGCAGCACCGCGTCGACCGCGCGCGGCCCGTCGAGGGTGAAGTCGGCGGCCCGCTCGGCGCTGACGTACGACGCGCCGGTCAGCCGGGTGATCTCCGGGTGCATCGAGTACGACGGCTCGAAGCCGAGCGCCCGCCGCCCCGGGCCGCCGAACGCCTGCAGCACCTGCGCGATGACCTCGTTGGAGCCGTTCGCCGCCCACACCTGCGACACGTCGAGCCCGTGCCCGAGGTAGCCGGCCAGCGCGGTGCGCAGGGCGACCGCGTCACGGTCGGGGTAGCGGTTCAGCCCGGCGGCCGCGGCCGCGACCGAGCGGGTCAGGTCCTCGACCAGGGCCGCCGACGGCGGGTACGGGTTCTCGTTCGTGTTGGCCTGCACCGCGACGTCCAGCTGCGGCGCGCCGTACGGGGTCCGGCCGCGCAGGTCGTCCCGCAACGGCAGCTGGTCGAGACTCATCGCCGGAACCTGATGCGTACGGCGTCGCCGTGCCCGAGCAGGTCCTCCGCGCCGGACAGGGCGTCGATGTGGGGGGCGACCGACGCCAGCGCGTCGCGGGAGTAGTCCACGACGTGCACGGCGCGCAGGTAGGTGTCCACCGTCAGGCCGCTCGTGTGCCGGGCCGAGCCGCCGGTGGGCAGGACGTGGTTGGAGCCGGCGAGGTAGTCGCCGAGCGGCACCGGGGCATACGGCCCGACGAAGATCGCGCCGGCGTGCCG
>DASVGV010000097.1:0-12432 GCA_036379355.1 Mycobacteriales bacterium
CAGTGGCGCGCCCTTCCAGGGCTTGAACCCGTACCCGAAGGTGAACAGGTCGCTGTCGGACCGGGCGCCGGGATAGCGGTTGGTCCACCACGTGCCGCCGAAGCTCTCGAGCGCGTCGAGGATCACGAACCGCTTGTCCGGAAACCGCTGGGTGAGGTGGTACGCGGCGCCGATACCGGAGATGCCGGCCCCGACGATGAGCACGTCGACGTGCTCCGCCTGGTTGCTCATCCGCCGATACTAGAACCCCGTTCGATAGTTCGACAGGCGGTCAGCTGTCGTCGCCATGGCCCGCGGGATGGACGGGGTGCGGCGGAGGCAGCGGATGCTGCTGCGGGGGCTGCGCGACCGCGGTGATCGGCGCCGGCTTCGGCGGCCGCGGGGCGGCCTTCACCGGCTTCGGCGGCTTCGCCGGTGGGGGCGCGGGCTTGGGTGGGGTCGCCTTGGTGGGCACGGCTTTGGTGGGCCCGGACTTGGCCGTCGACGATGCGGGCAGCGTGGTGGCGACGGTGGGGGCCAGTGCGTGCGTGCTCACCACGAAGCCGAGCGCTGCCGGCGGGTGCGCCGCGACGACCGTCCGCCCGTCCGCGGGTGGCGCGGCGGGATGCTGCACGGCCGAGACGGGGGCGGGTCGAGCGGGCGGACCGACCGCCGCGCTGGCGGGGACGACACCGATGGCGACGGAGCTCGCAAGGACGGTCATCGCCGCTGCCCCCGCGGGGACGCCACCGGCGAGTCCGGTGACCAGGGTCGTTCCTACCGGGCCGGCAGAACCTGCCAGCGACGCCGCGCCGACCTGGAGAGAACCGAGGAGCGGCAGGTTGACGAGGATCCCGGCGCCGAGAGTACGGCGGCACAGGCGTGGCAGCGAGATCTCGGTGAACGCTCGGACCACGTCGGGGTCGAAGTGTGCGCCGGCGCAGTCACTCAGCTCGCGCCGAGCCGCGGTCACCGTCATGGGCTTCTTGTACGACCTGCTGGAGGTCATCGTCTCGAAGGCGTCGGCGACCGCCACGATGCGTCCCGCCAGGCTGATCTGCTTGCCGGCGAGGCCGCGGGGATAGCCCTGACCGTCGTACCGCTCGTGGTGCTCGTTGATCGCTCCCGTCCAGGGGCCGAGCCAGTCGATGACGGCTCCGGCGAGTCCGATGCCTGCCTCGGGATGGCCCTTGAGCGTGACCCACTCCTCAGGGCTGGGGCGCCCAGGCTTGAGCAGGACGTCGGCTGGCACCGTCAGCTTGCCGATGTCGTGGACGACGGCCGCGAGCCGCAGGCGCATCCGATCGTCCTCGGAGAGGCCGAGCTGCTCGGCTATCACATCGGCGTACACCCGGACCCGTTCGGAGTGGCCGCGTGTCCGGCGCTCGTGCTCGGTCAGCCGGGCGAGCAGCGCAAGCACCTGGGCTGCGGCCGCGCCCTGCTCGTCGCTCCGGTCGGCCAGCCGTGCGAGTGCTGCCGGGTTGCCGGCGGTACGGGCCATCTGAAACCGCGACGGCGCCTGGTCGGTGAACAACATGGTCAGCCGCAGCAGCGCTACCAACGGCAGCGCACGGCGAGCCACCCTTTCCACCAGCACGGTCACGGTGAGCGTCACCGCAGCGAGACCGAGGTAGGCGAGGACGTGCGGCAGCAGCCCGCGCCCGGCGAGGACGCGGGACAGGACGAAGACCTGGACCGAGACAGTCAGCGCACTCGCGACGAGCACCGGCGCGAGTGCGATGGCGAGGCGACACAGCGCGGCAGCGATCGGCCGGCTCTTCCACCGGCTGGCTGTCTCCGCGTGGTCGTCCTGCGCGGCGTCGGAAGCGTACGACCGCCTCGTGACGTCCGTGGTCACGCGCGCCCCCTCGGTCCTCGTCGGCTGATGTCGATCAACGAGGGTGTCGTCGGTTGCAGCCTGTGTGCGTAGGGCCGAGTGGGTGTGCTTTCACCGGTAGGTAGATCTATCCGCGGGCCGCGGCTACGGTCCACCCATGTCGGCCGACCGCCACCGGGAACACCCGCGCTTTGCCGCGGCGTGGACAGTGCTCGCCGGCGCTGCCGAGCGCGCCCCCGTGGGGCGGTGGCGGACCGAGACCCTGGCGCCGGCGCGTGGCCGGCTGCTGATTCTCGGCTCGGGTCAGGGACACGACCTGGCGCACATTCCCGACGCGGTGACGAGCGCGGTCGCCGTCGAGCCGGATGCGAGCATGCGCCGCCGCGCGGGTGCGCGCCTGCGGGCGGCGCGCGTTCCGGCCGTGTCGGTGGGGGCGGCGGGCGAGGCGCTGCCGTTCCCCGACGGCAGCATGGACACGGTGCTCTGCGCCCTGGTGCTCTGCTCGGTGGACGACCCGACCCGGGTGGTCGCTGAGGTGCGCCGGGTACTGGCGACCGACGGCACACTCCTGATCATGGAGCATGTCCGGGCCGCCGCAGGGTCGCGCACGGCGCGGGTGCAACAGGGGCTCGAGCGTGTCTGGCCCGCCGTGACCGGCGGATGTCACCTGACCCGGTCGACCGCGCAGGTGCTGGCGGACGGGGGGTTCGACACGTCCGGCCTGCGGGACCTCGGCGCGTTGAAGATCCTGCCGATGCTCCCCGTCATCGGGGGTACGTGCGTCCCGGTGCGCTGACGATCAGCCTGCGGACAGGCGATCCCGCAGTTCGCGCTTGAGAACCTTGCCCAGCGGGTTACGCGGGAGTGCGTCGACGACGACGAGACTCTCGGGCAGCTTGAAGGTCGCGATGCCGAGACCCCGCAGGTGGGCGACGATGTCGTCGAGCGTCACCGTCGCCCCGGAGCGAGGGACCACGACGGCGCAGGCCCGTTCCCCGAGCACGTCGTCGGGCACCGCGACGACGGCCACGTCGGCCACGGCGGGATGGCCGGCGACGTACCCCTCGACCTCGGCGGCGGAGATCTTCATGCCGCCGCGGACCACGACGTCCTTGATGCGATCGACGTAGCGCAGGTACTGGCCCTCGTCACCGGCGATCTCGACGAGGTCGCCGCTGCACAGGAACCCGTCGCCGTCGAACGGGTCGGCGACGCCGCTGGCGGGCAGGTAGCCGGGGAACACTCCGGGGCCCTTGATCCGCAGTTCGCCCGTCCGACCCGACTCGGTGATCTCCTCGCCGGTGGTCGGGTCCACGACCCGGATCGTGGTCCAGTCCGCCATCCGGAACGACCACGTCCGGCCGGGTACGCCGTAGCGCGGGAACGACCGCGCCCGCTCCGCCGGGTCGGGGACGTCGTCGGGGCCCGCGAACAGGCCGACCCCCTCGTTCGACCCGTAGAAGTTGAGGACCTCGATGCCGTACCGCTCGGAGAACCCTTGCAGCAGAGCGGGTGCGAGGGGCGCCGATCCGGATCCGACGAACCGCAGCGACGACAGGTCCGCGGACCGGGCCACCTCCTCGTTGTGCAGGAGCACGGTCAGCAGTGCCGGCGGCGCGACGGTGTACGTGGCCCGGAACTGCGCGATCTGGCGCAGGAAGGTGGGCAGGTCGAACGGGTGATGCTGCACGAGCAGGCCGCCGACGCGCAGCCACGGCAGGAACATCCCGCTGATGCCCGCCATGTTGACCATCGGGAAAGGGTTGAGCAGCACGTCGTCGGCGGACAGTCCCGGTGCCTCGGCGGTCGTGACCGCCATGGCGAGCCAGTCGTAGTGGGTTCGGGGCACCCCCTTCGGCGTGCTCTCCGTTCCCGACGTCCAGCAGATCGTGATGCAGTCGTTCGGGTCGATGCGAAGCCCGGAGACGTACGCCGCGAGCGCATGCCGGTCGTTCGCTGCGGCAACCCGCTCGTCGAGCGGGACAACGCCCCGGGGCACGTCGCTGCCGAACGAGAGCACCGAGCGCAGGGACGGGATCGCCGCACGCAGCCGGTCGATCTCCGCCGCGGCACGCCGCTCGCCGATCCGCTCGGTGGTGATCAGCGCTGCCACCTGCGCGACCGTCGAGAGCTCGGTGATCTCGTGGTCGCGGTACTGCACGGGGAACGGGCAGATCACCGCGCCGAGCCGGGCGGCCGCGAGGAACGCGGCCACGATCTCGACAGTGTTCGGCAGCTGTACGGCGACCACGTCGCCGGCGCGGACACCCTCGTCGAGCAGCACCTGCGCGAGCCGGTCGACCAGGTCGTCGACCCCGGTCCAGGTCAAGGTCCGCGGCTCGCCCCCGACCAGTGCAGCGCGGTTGAGTGGGTCGACCAGAGCGGGGGTGTCGCCGAGCTCGGCGACCCGGGCCCGCAGCAGCGCGTCGATCGTGTCGTCGGTCCACCATCCCCGCGCGGTGTAGTCGCGGACCCGCTCGGGCGGATGCACGGGGAGGCGCGCCATCCTGGTCATGCCCGACGATCAGATGCCGAGGCTCTTGGCCACGATCGTCTTCATGATCTCGGTCGTGCCGCCGTAGATCGTCTGGATCCGGGCGTCGACGAAGGCCCGGGCCACGGCGTACTCGCGCATGTAGCCGTAGCCTCCGTGCAGCTGCAGGCACCGGTCGGCCACCTTCACCTGCAGCTCGGTCGTCCACCACTTGACCTGCGCCGCCCGGGCCGCGGTGAGCTCTCCGTCGAGGTGCAGGCGCAGGCAGTCGTCGACGTACGTACGGGCGATGTCAACCTCGGTCGCCAGTTCCGCCAGCGTGAACCGGATGTGCTGGAACGTCGACAGCGACGTCCCGAACGCCCTGCGGTCCCGGACGTACGCGATCGTCTGCGCCAGCACGCTCTCGGCGGCAGCGACCGCGCCCAGAGCCAGGGACAGTCGCTCCTGCGGCAGGTTGCGGACGAGGTAGCCGAACCCGGCGCCCTCGTCGCCGAGGCGGTTGGCGGCCGGAACGCGCGCGTCGGTGAACGCCAGCTCACTGGTGTCCTGCGCGTGAATGCCGATCTTGTCGAGGTTGCGCCCGCGAGTGAACCCGGGTGTGTCCCGCTCGACGACCAGCAGCGTGAGGCCGTCGTGCGGGTCGGCCGCCGTGCGGACAACCGTGACGACCAGGTCGGCGTTCTGCCCGTTGGAGATGAACGTCTTGGCGCCGTTGACGACGTACTCGTCCCCGTCGCGCACGGCCCTGGTCGCGATCCCGGTGAGGTCGCTGCCGGCACCGGGCTCGGTCATCGCGATTGCCAGGACCGCCTCTCCCGTCGCGGCTTTCGGCAGCCAGCGCGCCCGCTGCTCGTCGCTGGTGAGGTCGGTGAGGTACGGCAGCGTCACATCGGTGTGGACGGCGAACGCGACGCCGACGGACGCCGCCCCGGCCCGGTTGATCTCTTCGGCCAGGATCGCGTTGAAGCGGAAGTCCCGAGTCCCTGGCCCGCCGAGCTCGGCGGGGACGGCGAACGCGAGCAGCCCCTGGGCGCCGGCGTCGGTGAACACCGACCGGGGCAGGCGCCCTGCCCGCTCCCAGTCCTCGTAGTCCGGCAGCACCGACCGGCGTACGAACTCGGCCGCCGTCTGGCGGAACTGCTCGTGCTCGGGCTCGAAGACCAGACCGGCGGCCATGCGGGTCAGTATTTCCCTAGCCGGCCATCGTCAGGCCGCCGCTGACGCTGAGGACCTGGCCGGTCACGAACGACGCGGCCTCCGACGCGAAGAACAGCACCGCCGCCGCGATCTCCTCCGGGCGGGCCAGCCGGCGGAACGGGATCGCCCGGATCAGGGCCTCCTTGAGCCGCTCGTCCTGCGCCTGGAACAGGGGCGTGTCCGTCGGCCCGGGGCAGACGCAGTTGACGGTGATCGCGTGCCGGGCCATCTCGCGGGCCAGGGACTTGGTCAGTGCGATGACGCCGCCCTTCGCCCCGGCGTAGATCGACTCGCCGGAGCTGCCGACCCGTCCGGCGTCGCTCGCGATGGTGACGACGCGACCGCCGCCGGACTCGACCATGCCGGGCAGGAACGCGCTGCACAGGTGCACGGGACCGAGGTAGTTGATCGCCACCACCTTCTGGGCGAAGGTCTCGTCGGCGTCCAGGAAGGGGGCGGTCCGGTCCCAGCCGGCGGCGTTCACGAGCACGCTCGCGTGTCCCGCCTGCTCGGCCACCGCGTCGCGCAGTGCCTCGACCGACGCCCGGTCGGCGACGTCCACCGGCATCGCGGTGACGAGGTCGGGGCGGCTGGCCGCCGTTGCGCGGGCCGAGTCCTGGTCGATGTCGGCGGCGACGACCCGGTCGCCGCGGGCGGCGAGAGCAAGCGCGACCGCACGGCCGATGCCCGACCCGGCGCCGGTGACGACGGCGAGCGACGCAGGCATGTCGGGCCCCTCCCTTCGCCGCCGGTACGGCCTTACCCTACGGGGACGACCCGGACGAGGAGGCGGCCATGGCGGCTGGCGGGGTGTGGATCGCGGGCAGCGTCCAGACGGACTTCGCCCGCAACTACGGGCGCGAGGGACTGGACGTCTCCGACCTCGTCGGCGAGGCCGTCGCCGGAACGCTGGACGACGCCGGAGTCGAGCCGGAAGCGATCGAGGCGATTCACGTCGGCAACGCGTTCGGGCAGCTGTTCAACGGCCAGGGCCAGCTCGGTGCCATGCCCGCGACCGTCGAGCCGCGCCTCTGGGGCGTCCCCGCGGCGCGGCACGAGGGCGCCTGCGCGTCGGGCAGTCTCGCCGTCCTCGCCGCGATGGCCGACATCGAGGCCGGTCGCTACGACTGCGTACTCGTCGTCGGCGTCGAGCAGGAGCGCAACGTGCCGGGGTCCGTCGCGCCGAAGCACCTCGGCGCGGCCGCGTGGGTGGGCCACGAGGGCGAGGACGCGACGTTCATGTGGCCGTACATGTTCAGCGAGCTGGTCGACGAGTACGACCGCCGGTACGGACTCGATGACGCGCACCTGCACGCCATCGCAGAGCTCGCCATGCGCAACGCGAAGGACAACCCGCTGGCGCAGACGCGATCCTGGGAGTTCGGGGCTGCCGCGTTCTCGGACGACGACGTCGCCAACCCGGTCGTCGAGGGACGGCTGCGGCGCACCGACTGCAGCCAGGTCACCGACGGCGCGGCCGGGGTGGTGCTGGTGTCCGAACGGCTACGGCGCGACGGCATGGCACGCGTCCGCGGCTGGGGGCACGGCACCGCCGGCCTGTCCATGCGACAGAAGTTCGACCGCAGCGCGCAGGACCCGTACGTCTTCCCGCACGTACGCAAGGTCATCGCCGACGCGTTCCGAAGGGCCGGGATCGGCGACGTGCACGATCTCGACGGCATCGAGACGCACGACTGCTTCACGATGAGCGAGTACATGGCCGTCGACCACTTCGGCATCACGGGCCCGGGCGAGAGCTGGAAGGCGATCGAGAACGGCGACCTCGAACGCGACGGGGCGATCCCGGTGAACCCGGGCGGTGGCCTCATCGGCATCGGCCACCCGGTCGGTGCCACCGGCGTGCGGATGCTGCACGACGCGGGCCGGCAGGTCACCGGCCGCGCGGGAGCGTGTCAGGTCGAGGGGGCGCGAACGTTCGCCACCCTCAACATCGGCGGCAGCCTCACGACCGTGGTCAGCCTCGTGGTGGGGAGCGACTGATGGACGTCGCGGTCGTCGGCAAGATGGTCTCGACGCTGCCCGCGGACGACGACCACCCGTACCGCAGTGGCGCCTGGCGGCCGCAGACGCAGGAGTGGGACGCGGCCGACCTCGACGTCGTCGGTGACCTGCCCGGCGACCTCGACGGCGTCTACCTGCGCAACACCGAGAACCCGCTGCACCCCGCGGTCACCGGCCGCTACCACCCGTTCGACGGTGACGGCATGCTGCACGCGGTGTCGTTCGCGGACGGAAAGGTGTCGTACCGCAACCGCTTCGTCCGCACCGACGGGCTCCTGGCCGAGCAGGACGCGGGCCGGTCCCTCTGGGCCGGTCTTGCCGAGCATCCCGACGCGGCGGTCCGGCCGGACGGGTGGGGTGCCCGCGGCCGGATGAAGGACGCGTCGTCGACCGATGTCGTGGTGCACGCCGGCGTCGCGCTGTCGAGCTTCTACCAGTGCGGAGAGCTCTACCGCCTCGATCCGCTGACGCTCGAGGACCTGGGAAAGGCCACGTGGCGGCGGGACTTCCCTTGTGCCACGGGAATTTCCGCGCACACAAAGGTGGACGAGCACTCGGGCGAGCTGCTGTTCTTCGGCTATGCCACGACGGCCCCGTACCTCCACTACGGCGTCGTCGACGCCGACGGCCGGCTGGCGCACGCCACGCCGATCACCCTGCCGGGTCCGCGCCTGCCGCATGACATGGCCTTCACCGAGCGGTACGCGGTCCTCAACGACATGCCGTTGTTCTGGGATCCGGAACTGCTCGACAGCGGCCTGTATGCCGCCCGCTTCCATCCGGATCTGCCCACGCGCATCGGGGTCCTGCCTCGCCGCGGTACCGACTCGGACATCCGCTGGTTCGACTTCGACCCGACCTACGTCCTGCACTGGACGAACGCGTACGAGGTCGGCGACGAGGTGGTCCTGGAGGGCTTCTACCAAGGCTGTCCCGAGCCCACGGACGCCGGCCCGTACGGCCCCAAGCAGCGGACCTTCCGGTTCCTCGCCGCCGAGGTCATGCAGACCCGGCTGCACCGTTGGCGGATGAACCTCGTGACCGGCGCGACCAGCGAGCAGGACCTGTCCGACACCTGCGACGAGTTCGGCACCATCAACGGCCGGTACGGCGGGCGGCCCTACCGCTACACGTACGCGGCGACCAACAAGCCCGGCTGGTTCCTGTTCGACGGCATCGTCAAGCACGACGTGCAGACAGGCGCCGAGGAGCGCTTTCGCCTGGAGGACGGCGTGTTCTGCAGCGAAGTCGGCGTCGCGCCGCGCGTGGGGAGCACTGCCGAGGACGACGCCTATCTCGTGACGCTCACCGTCGACATGAACCGGGACCGGTCAGAATGCCTGGTGCTGCGGGCCGACGACGTGGCTGCGGGGCCGATCGCCCGTGCGGTGCTGCCCGAGCGGATCGCCAGCGGCACGCACAGCTGCTGGGCGCCGGGAGCTGCCCTGGGTCGTCGCTGACGTCCCCAGCGTCAGCCGCGTGACGCCGCGAGGTGCGGCTCGGCAGCGCCCGCCTCGGCGGCGGTGGGGTAGTGGTTGGAGTCGGTGGTGAACTCCGGCGTCCCGTAGGCCACGAGCCGCTGCTTGAGCACGCGCGTCGCGTACGCGTCGCACAGGTCGCGGAGCGCAGGCAGCTTGCTGGCGTTCATGACGGCGGCGTTGCGGCCGAGGATGAACGGGGCGGTCAGTCCGACGAGCAGGACGTCCTGGGGTCGCACCGTGACGCCCATCCCTGCGGCGGCCTCCCGGTTCCCGTTGCAGAACCCGCGGAGGAAGCCGATCGTGCTCCAGCTCTTCTCGACGGTCTCCCAGGCGCGGTCGTACCAGCTGTCGCCGGGCCGGACGACGGCCGCCATCGTCGAGCGGACGAGCGCCCCGCAGGTCGCGTCGTCGAAGTCGTCGCGCAGCAGGGCGCCTCGTGCGTGGAACAGGTCGATGATCTCCGTCGGGTCGGTCGGCAGGAGCTCCTCGGGCAGGCCGAGCAGGAAGCAGCGGTAGCGGCTGAACTCGAGCACCGCTCGCTCGTCGGCACGAAAGTCGGTGTCGCCGCGGCCCGCCACTGCCTGCGCGAGCATGTACATGTTGATCATGCCGGCGGGCATCTGGTCGACCTGCGGGACGGGCACGCCGTAGATCTCCGCATCCCACAGGTCGGAGCGCTTGAGGGCGTTGAAGCGGACCATCGAGTGCATGAGGCGGACCATCGCCGCGGCTTCGAATCCGGGTCCGTGGCGTTCCATCGCGTGGGCCAGCGTGGTGACCGCGAAGAAGCTCGACGTCTCGTTGACCCGGTGTGCCGCCCGCCGGCCGGACAGCGCGCCGGTGAGCGCCATCGGCAGTGCGGCGTACGAGTTGATGAACGTACCCAGGAAGACGCCGCGGATGACGAACGGGGCGACGAACGCCGACGGGATGCGCGCCTGCCGCGCGCCCTCCTCGACCAGGTCCATGTCGACCCAGCCGGGCGCGGCCTCCATCGCGGCGAGGAACGCGCCGAGCTCGGGTGGTGCGTCGGGCACGGACGCGACGCCCTCGCGGCACGCCTGCCGCAGCATGCGGATCAGCCCGGGCACGCCGTAGGTCTCGACGAGCGCGGCGTACGGGTCGGCGACGACGTCGCCGAGCATGGTCGCGGTCGTGATCAGCTCGACGATCCGGTCGTTGGCGAGAATCGGTGCGCGGTCGGCGATCCACGCGGGCAGGGCCGAGGTGTCGGCCGGGTCCGTGGTGTGGCGGTAGGGGAGGCGGTCGAAGTCGATGTCGCCGTAGAGCCCGGGCTGGAGCACCTTCTGGCTCCGGACGCGGGCAGCGAGTTCGGGGTAGTACAGCGCCATCGACCACGCCTCACGATCTGTCGCAGCGGAACTCTCACGAGATGCTTGATACTGACAGGTTGTAAGTTAGAGTGTCAAGGATGCCCATGGCGACGGTGCGGCGACGGATGCGTGCGGACGAGCGCCGCGAGCAGATCCTCGACGTGGCGCACGACATCGTCGACGGCGAGGGCTTCCACGCGGCCACGCCTGCGCGGATCGCCGATGCCGCCGGGGTGACCCGGCCCGTCCTCTATCAGCACTTCGGCGACCTCGGCGGGCTGTTCGTCGCCCTCATCGACCGCGAGGCAGACCGTGCTGCCACGCAGTTCGCAGAGGCGATCTCCGAGCCTGCCGAGCAGCCCGACGACGACCCGTTCATGCACGCCTTCGACGGCGCGCTGCGCGCGATCGACGTGCATCCGGCGACCTGGCGCCTGTTCCTGCTGCCGCCCGAAGGAGCGCCGCCCGAACTGCACCGGCGCGTCGCGCTCGCGCAGGACGCCGTGCGCGCGTACCTCACCCAGCAGCTGCTACGGCTGTTCCCCGACCTTCCGGACCCGGACTACACCGCGCGGATCATCCACGCCGTCGGGCGGGAGATGCTGTGCCTGCGCCTCACCGACCCCGACGACGCGACGCCCGAGCGGCTCCGGTCGGTGGTCCGGCATCTGCGTACCCTCACCGTCCCCGATTAGCCGCGTCCCAGGGCGCCGGTGGGGCTCCGCACGACTGATCCGCGACGCATCAGGTGCCGACGTGCTGCATCGGAGTCGCCATCGTCGTCGGGTCGGAGCCGTGCAGTGGGGGCTCGCGCCATGCGGTGCGAAACGTGCCGGTCGGTGGGTCGAGCGTGAGGCGGAGAAGGTGCGGCGTACGGATGAACCGCAGGTCCGCGACGAAGCGGCCGTCCTGCCAGCCACCGGCCGACATCACGGGCAGGTCGGGCTCGCCGGGCCAGTTCCCGGGCAGCCAGTGACCGCTGCCCACGGGCATCTCGCCTTCGCCGCCGACATCGAGGGCCAGGTCATAGTCCGAGGCTCCCGCGCGAAGCGTGATCGACGTGAGCGCTGGCGGTCCCCCCTTCCCCGCACGGTCGAACCGGCCCGGCGATCCTCGCCGGTCGTCGGCCGGTGACGCGATAGCGAGTCCCTGCAGTCGCCGGGCCAGCGCATCGTCGCCGGGGGCGTCCTCGTGGGGCTCGACCAGCCCGGGAAGGAGGTGCTGCCAGACCAGGTCGAGCAGGGTCTGCATCCGCGTCGTCGTGGACGTCAGTGCGAGCACCGCATCGTGGTCGGGCAGCACCAGGCAGAACTGGCCGTACGCGCCGTCGCCCCGGTACCCGTGGCGGGAGCGCCAGAACTGGTAGCCGTACCCGGAGAGCCAGTCCGACCAGTCCGGTTCGAAGTCCGTCGTACGCCGGTTCTCGGCATCGTTCGCCGTGTGGGCGGTGGTGGCCCGCGCGACCCAGCCCGGCGGGACCAGTCGCTTGCCGTTCCAGACGCCGTCGCCGAGGAGGAGCTGGCCGAACGCGGCGATCGCCTCGGTCGTGAGGTGCAGGCCGGAGAAACCCCAGTTGTGGCCGAGGTGATCGGTGCGCCAGCCGACCGGCCCGACGCCGAGCGGCTCGAAGAGCCGCGGGGTCAGGTAGTCCAGGAGGGTGCCGCCGCTGGCCCGTTCGACGGCCCGGGCCACCGCATAGGTCGCGAGCTGGTTGTAGGCGAAGATCGTGCCGGGTTCGAACTCGGGCGGCAGGTCGAGGAACGCCGTCAGCCAGTCGGATGGTCCGCCGGGCCCGCAGCGTCGGATCACGGGAAGCACGGGGTCGTCGGCGTGCCCGGTCGCCATCCGCAGGCAGTGCTCCAGCGTGATGCGGCCGACCCGGCCGTCCACGACCGGCGGCGCCAGGTCGGCGAATCGCTCGACCAGGCGATCGTCGAGGCCCAGCAGCCCTTCGTGCTCGGCGAAGCCCGCGGCGAGCGACACGAACGACTTGCTCAGGGAGTAGAGCAGGTGCGGCGTCTGCGCGTCGTACGGCGCCCACCAGCCCTCGGCGGCGACCGCCCCGTGCCGAACCAGCATCAGGCT
>DASVGV010000098.1:0-6605 GCA_036379355.1 Mycobacteriales bacterium
ATACGCCTGCGGGTCGGCCACCACCCGCCGCATGGCCAACCAGGCGTTCTTCACCCGCATCTACCTCGACGCAGACGACACGATCCGCACCGAGCCCGCCCGATCCTTCGGGCTGCTGCTCGACCCCGACACCCAGCAACAGGCTCTGACCTGGGCCGGCCAGCGCCAGAACGCGGGCAAGCGCCCCACCCGAACCCTCAAGCATGACGTCGAGGTTCGAGTAAGACGCGTGGAGTGGAGGTGGCGGGAATCGAACCCGCGTCCTCCGGCACCGAGTCAGGGCTTCTCCGGGCGCAGTACGTGGATGTAGGCCTCGCCCTGCCGATCGTCACGACCCGTCGGCACCAGGCATAGCTGCTGTTCGGTGTTCCCGCTCAGTCCGCAGCCGGCTGAGCGAGTGAGCCTCCTGTCGACGCCAGCATCCCGGCCGGAGGCGCTCCGGGGCTGACGGCTACCGACCTAGGTCAGGCAGCGAGCGCGTAATTATCGGCGCTTATTCATTTTCCAGGGGATGGTTAACGAGCTCGCCCCTGGCATCCTCGGCCCGCTTCCCCTGCCCCGACAACCGAAGTCGAGACCGTTCACCCCCTCGTAAGGGTGGGACGCGTACCTGTCCCTGTTCAGTTGTGCCTCCCCGGTCAACGCGGCGAGGGACCCGCATCATCCCACGCGCCCACCCCCGCCGTCGCACATCTTTCAGGCGCCGAGAAGATCGGCGGCGTTGCGCCAGAGG
This sequence comes from Mycobacteriales bacterium, assembly GCA_036379355.1. Taxonomy (GTDB): domain Bacteria; phylum Actinomycetota; class Actinomycetes; order Mycobacteriales; family CAJCIY01; genus CAJCIY01. Next base: position 734 of record DASVGV010000098.1, read on the forward strand.
ACGTCGCGGCACCAGTCGTCGCCGAGGCCGAGCCGCACGATCGACTCGACGGCATGGCCGTACGCGAACGGGATGTTGGGGAAGTCGCTGCCGAACAGGATCTTCGGCTGGAGGTCGCGTAGCCGCGCGAGGTCGGGGACGCGCGCCGGTCGCGTCGCGTCGAAGTCCGTGAACGCCATGGTCGTGTCGAGGCGCACCTCCCGGTACTTCTCGGCCAAATCCAGGAAGTCCGCGGTCTCGGGATTTCCCATGTGCGCTACCACGATCTTCAGTTCCGGGTGCCGCGCGATCACCTCGCCGATCGGTCCGGGGCCGGTGAACGGTCCGTCCACGGGCGTGCCGGAACAGTGCGTGATCATCGGCACGCCGGCATCGGCGCACATCCCCCAGACGGCATCGAGCTGTGGGTCCCGCGGGTCGTACGCGCCGACCTCCAGGTGCACCTTGCCGATCCGCGCACCCCGCTCCAGCGCGGTCCGCACGTACTCGGCGGCCGACGGCTCGGGATAGAACGTGAACGTCTTCCACACCTCGGGGTGCGTGTCCGCGAAGCCGTCCGCCCACTCGTTGAGCCAGGCAGCCATGTCCGGCTTGTGCGGGTAGACCAGCGACGGGAAACGCCGTACGCCCATGGCTGCCAGGCGTTCGCGCCGGTTGTCGTCGTCGCCGCGGTAGCTGATCTGCCAGTCGACGCCGTAGCCGGCCCGGTCGAAGTACGCCCAGACCTTCCGCATCACCGAGTCGGGCATGAAGTGCACGTGCACATCGAGGATGCCGGGCAGCCCGAGCTCGGCCCAGATGCGGGGAACGTCGTCGTCGGTCAACACCGCCCCGACGTTACCGGCGCACACAGAAGCGGCCTGGGCAGGTCAGTGGCGCGTTCGGCGCCGCCTCTTCTGCGTGCGCGGGCCCGCGGCCGGATAGCTAGCCGCCGACGTACGAAGGAGCCGGGGCGTTCCGGCGGGTGCGCCGGAGCCGGATGGCGGCGGCCGCCAGCCAGGGGCCGATCCACAGTGCGGCCGCGTCGAAGAAGCCGTAGCCGCCGGCCGCGTCCGCCGGCGGGTTGCCCATCGGGATCAGGCCGGTGGGGCTGTGACGTGCCCACGTCCAGGCACCCAGACCGGTGCCCCAGAACTCGAGCCAGGTGACGATGACGAACGCGCCGACATAGACGAGCGGCTGCCGGCCGCGCAGCAGGAACCAGACGAGGCAGCCGAACCAGAGCACCCCGAGCACGTCCGTGCGGCCGGACAGCAGCAGCCCGTACACCGCATAGAGGCCGCCGAGAACGAGGACCGTGCGCACGAGTGCGCGCCCGTGCGCACGGACCCACGGACTGCGCCCCACGCAGAGGGCGGCGAGGTAGACCAGGCCGTGCCCCGGCGGCACGAACTGCGGCACCCGCAGCCAGAAGTCGTGCTCGTGCAACCGGTAGTCGTACACGTGCAGCCCGGCGGAGAAGCCCCACTCGATCATCGATGCGAAGGCGACGACGACGGCGACCTGGGCACGGGTCAGGGCGTCCTCCCGGCGGAGCAGGCCGAGCAGCAGCAACCAGGTCAGCGCCGCCAGACCGACCTGGCCGAGGTACGACGCCCAGTGGTCTGCACCGAGCACCGCCGGCACCCACAGCAGCACGATCGCGGCGACGCCCATCTAGTCGACGCGGCCCTTGGCCCGTCGCCCGAGGGCGACCGCGACGTCACGCGCGGCGTCCCTCTCGGCCAACGCGTGCCGCTTGTCGTAGCTCTTCTTGCCGCGGGCCAGGGCGATCTCGACCTTGGCCTTGCCGTCGCGGAAGTACAGCGACAGCGGCACCAGGGTCGAGCCGCTCTCCTTCGTCGCGCCGACGAGCTTGGCGATCTCCCCCTTGTGCAGCAGCAACTTCCGCTCCCGCCGCGGGGTGTGGTTGGTCCAGGTCCCCTCGGCGTACTCGGGGATGTGCACGCCCGCGAGCCAGACCTCCCCGTCCCGGACGAACGCGTAGCCGTCCACGAGGGATGCGCGGCCGGCGCGCAGCGACTTCACCTCCGTACCGGTGAGCACGATCCCCGCCTCGTAGACGTCGTCGACGTGGTAGTCGTGGCGCGCCTTCTTGTTGGCCGCCACCAGCTTGCGGCCGGTCTCCTTGGTCACGTCAGGAACCGCTCAACGCCTGCAGGATCTGGACCGCCCGTTCCGGCGCGACCGACGGCGGGTCGGACTCCGGCACCACGACGTCCGGGGAGATTCCGACGCCGTCGACCGCGTGGCCGTCCGGAGTCGTGTACGTCGCGACCGTCAGCTCGAAGCTGGAGCCGTCCGACAGCGGCACGACCTGCTGCACGCTCCCCTTCCCGAAGGTCTTGCTGCCGACGAGCACCGCGCGGTCGCGGTCGTGCAGCGCGCCGGCGACGATCTCCGCCGCGGAGGCCGTCCCGCCGTCGACGAGGACGGCCACAGGGGTGGTGACGTCCCCGCCGGCCGTGGCCGACAGGGTCTGCGCCGGCACCGTACGGCCGGAGAGGTGCACGACCGGACCGCCGTCGAGGAACGCGGACGCAGTCGTGACCGCTTCGCTCAGCAGGCCGCCCGGGTCGCCGCGCAGGTCGAGCACGATGCCCTTCGCGTGCTCGGCCTCTGCTCGCCGTACCGCCTGCTGCACCTGCCCCCCGGACCCGCGGCTGAACGTCGCGACGCGGATGGTCACGATGCCCGCCGTCGGCGGCGTGCTCGAGACGGCCGAGACGGGCAGCTCGCCACGGTCCAGGGACACGGTCCGGTCGGCGCCGCCGCCGTCTCGGACCAGCAGCGACACCCGGCTGCCGGAGGGACCGGCGAGCGCCTGCGACACGTCGTCCACGCTCTCGCGCGACACGTCGGTGCCGTCCACCGCGAGTACCTGGTCGCCCGGCCGGATGCCGGCCGCCTCGGCGGGGCTGCCCGGGACGACCGACGCGACCGCGATCCCCTGCTCGGGCCCGACCCGCCGCAACCAGACGCCGAGCCCGCTGTAACGCCCGTCGAGCAGGGCCCGCAGCTGGTTCTGGGAGGTCTCGTCGGTCCCGACGCCGTAGTACGCCGCCCACGAGTCGTCCAGTCCGCTGAGCAGCCCGCGGACCGCCGCGGCGTCGAGGTCCCTGGTCGAGTGGCTCCCGTCGGCGTGAGCCTGGATGGCGGCGATCGCCTGGTCGACCACGCTGGGCGCCGGACGCTGCCCGCGGCCCAACAGCAGTCCCACCAGGAACGCGCCGCCGACGGCCGCGGCCCCGCACACGACGGCGAGGAGGGCCGCGCCGGTGCGGGTCACCCGCGGCGCGTGCACCGGGCCAGTCTAGAAGGCCGCATCGGCCGGGCCGGTGACTTCGGCTCGCAGACGCCGAGCTCGACGGCTCTCAGAAGTACTGCGCGGGGTTGACCGGCGTGCCGTTGACGCGGGTCTCGAAGTGCAGGTGCGGGCCGGTGGTGTACCCGGTGTCACCCACCAGGCCGATGATCTGGCCCTGCGCGACGGTCTGCCCGACGGTCACGAACTGCTTCGACTGGTGGGCGTAGCAGGTGGAGAACCCCCCGCCGTGGTCGATGCACGTGTAGTTCCCGTAGCCGGTCTCCTGCCCCGCGAACACGACTGTCCCCGCCTTCGCCGCCCGAATGGGCGCACCCATCGGGGCACCGATGTCGAGGCCCGCGTGCAGCGCGTACTTGCCGGTCACCGGGTCGACGCGGTAACCGAAGGGGCTGGTGACGGGCCCGGGGGTCGGCCACAACAGGCCACCTTTGCCGACGAGCCCCGAGCCGGTCGACGCCCGCAACCGGATGAGAGCGGCGATCTGGTCGGACTCGTGCTGAAGCTCGGCGACGCGGCTCCGCTGGCCCGCGAGGGCGGTCTCGGCAGCGGCCAGCGCCTGGCTGCGTTGCTGGCCGAGGGCGGCGAGCCGGTCGGTCACGGCCTGGGCGGACGCGGTCACCGCGGCGACCCGGTCGACGGCGGCCTGCGCGGCGCGTTCCTTGTCGACCACCAGCTGGGTCTTCTGCGCCACGGTCTGCTCGGCCGCGGCCAGCGCGACCCGACGGGCGGTGAACTCGGTGAGCATCCGCCCCTGACCCCGGGCCACCGCGTTCAGCAGCCCCGCGCGCCGCAGGTAGTTGCCGGCCCCGTCGCCCGCTGCCACCACCATGAGCGCGTCCGGCGTGGTGCCGATCTCGTACGCGGCCACCGCGTAGGCGTTGATCGCCTTCTGCTGGGCGACCACCTGAGCGGCGGCGGCATCCCGGGCCTGCTGCGCGCGGGCCAGGGTGGCCCGCGCGACCGACGCCGCCTGCGCCGCCGATCGCTGCGCCGACTGGGCGGCGCTGAGCGCCGTCCGGTCGGCCGCCAGCGTCGCCTGCGCCGACACCAGCTGCCCCTGCACGGACGTCAGCTCCGCGGCCGCCGCCTGGGTCGCGCTGCTGGCGCTGTCGAGGTCCGCGTTCGCCGCCTTCAGCGCCGCCTCGACCTGCTTCTGCTTGGTCCCGATGTCGTCGGCCCGAGCAGCGCGCACCGGAGCCACCACGACGACGAGCAGCGCCACGCTGACCGCGCAGGCTGCCGCCCGCAGCCGCGGGGAAGGACGACGCACCGTGCCACGATCGACATTTGCAGAGGCAGTCGCAAGCACCACCCGGGTCGTGTCCGCCGGGAATGTGCCGCGCCGTCCCTCGGGCAGCCGGCTCAGACCCGGACGTAGACCAGCGACGTGACGTACGACGCGGCGGCGGCCACCAGGATGCCGGCGATCACGAGCCACGGCATGACCCCGCCGACGTCGCCCCAGGCCACCTCGGGTATCACGCGGCTGGCGAAGAACCCCTTCAGGGTGCCGTCGAGCACCCATCGTTTGAACACCACCAGCAGGACGCCGGCCGACGCCGCTCCGACCAAGCCGGCGATCATCCCCTCCAGGACGAACGGCAGCTGGATCGTGAAGTTGCTGGCGCCGACCAGCCGCATGATGCCGATCTCGCGGCGGCGGCTGAACGCCGCCAGCCGGATCGTGTTGAACGTCGTGAGCAGGGCGGCGGCTCCGCTGACGACCGCGACGATGATCGCGAGGACCTTGACACCGTCGATGAGCTGGAACAAAGGTTCGAGCAGCTGTTGCGGGTCGTAGACGTTGTCGACGCCCGGCGCGAACGAGTACTCGGCCTGGATGTCTTGGAAGAGCTTGGGGTTCTTCAGCGCGACCTGGAACGACGCCGGCAGCACGTCACCGTTCTGCACGCTGTTGATGAGGTCGGGCGAGTCGGCGAAGTCGCTGCGGAACTGGCGCAGGGCCTGAGCGTGGCTGACGTACTCGAACGCCTTGACTCGGGGATCGGTCTGGAGCTGCTCGCGCAGCGCGGACTGCTCCGCCTGGCTGATGTTCGCCTTGAGGTAGATCGCCACCTCGAGCTTGCCGTAGTACTTCGCGTGCAGGTTGTCCGCGACGGTGGTGGCGAGGATCGAGGCGCCGACGAAGGCTAGCGAGATCATCACCGTGACCACGACGGCCACGGCCATGGTCACGTTGCGGCGAAGTCCGTTGCCGATCTCGGAGAGGACGAAGCGAGGGCGCATGGGTTCCTAACGCTTACTGGGCATAGCCGTAGACGCCTCGGGCCTGGTCGCGGACCAGGTTTCCGCGGTCGAGCTCGACGACGCGGCGGCGCATGGTGTCCACGATCGCCGCGTCGTGCGTGGCCATGACGACGGTCGTCCCCGTCCGGTTGATGCGGTCGAGCAGCTTCATGATGCCGATGCTGGTCGCGGGGTCGAGGTTGCCGGTCGGCTCGTCGGCGATGAGCAGCATCGGCCGGTTGACGAACGCCCGCGCGATGGCGACCCGCTGCTGCTCGCCGCCGGACAGCTCCTCGG
>DASVGV010000099.1:0-8543 GCA_036379355.1 Mycobacteriales bacterium
GTCGTGCAGTAGCACCACGTGAGCGACACCGCGGTCGCGCAGGTCCTGCCACATCTCGCCGACCCACGACTCGGCGTCGGACTGGGTGGGAAACTGCTCGTCGCCGCCCTCGGGTGCGAGCACCTCGCCGCTCTCGCTCTCGCAGCGCCAGGACCAGGACATGCCACGAGCGTACGAGGTCGACGCCGCCTGCGGCAGGATCGTCGGGTGACGTCCCCCGACGAGAAGCCGGCCCCCGGATCGCTGGCGCCCGGCCCGACACGCCTCGCGGAGCCGGAGCCGGAGCCGGAGCCGGAGCCGGAGCCGGACCCGGAGCCGGACCCGGCCACCGTCCCGGCGCCGGACGCCACCTGCCTGGCTGCGGCGCGCCGGCTGGTCCAGGCGCATCCCGAGCTGGGGCGGCTCCGCGAGGTCGTCGTCTGGCTGGCCGGCGCGCAGGCCGCTGCGCCTCCCCGGCCCTTCTCGTCGCCGGCCGCGGTCGTGGTCGCGGCAGCGCACGACGCCGCACGCCGGGTCGACGGCAGCGCGCAGTCGCCGGTGCCGGCGCGAGCGGAGCAGGTGGAGTCGGAGGCGATGCGCGTCCGCGTGCTCGACCTCGCGTCGCCGGGCGAGTGGCAGGTCCGCCCGTCCGCGGGCGACATCGGTCTCGGCGACGCGATGACCGAGGAGGAGGCCCTGCGGGCCTTCGCGCTCGGCCAGCTCGCGGTCGACCAGGAGGTGGACGGCGGGACCGACGTGCTGCTCGTCGGCGACATCGCCGACGACAACGAATGCACCGTCGCGGCCGTCGCGAGCGTCGTCACCGGGCGCGAGCCGATCGCCTGCGTCCGCCGCGGCACCGATGCGACCGCCTGGACGCGAGCGGTCGAGGTGGTTCGTGACGCCCGGCAGCGCAGCAAAGGCCTCGCGCGACAGCCGATCCGGCTGCTCGCCTGCGTCGGCGGCCCGGACCTGGCCGCCCTGGCCGGGATCCTCGTACAGGCCGCGGCGCGGCGGACCCCCGCGCTCCTCGATGGGGCCGCCGCGCACGTCGCGGGCCTGGTCGCCCAGTCGTACGCCGCCGGCTCGGCGGCCTGGTGGATGACGGGGTCCACCACCGGGCACCCGGCCGAGGCGCTGGCGCGCACGAGCCTGGGGCTCGAGCCGGTCCTGTCGCTGGACCTGGGCTTCGATGCGTGCGGCGGCGCGATGCTGGCCTACCCGCTGGTGCAAGCCGCGCTGCACGCCGTCGGGGACCGGGACGGCGCCGGCTGAGCTGGGCTCAGCGGGTGGACGGCTGGACGAACGGCGGCCGGACCACGGTGAACTCGCCGGTCCGTCCACGGACGTCCACGTGGACGGTGTCCCCCTCCTCGACCCCGCGGGCGAGCAGGGCCAGGCCGATGCCGACCTTCAGCGTCGGCGAGAAGGTGCCGGAGGTGACCTCGCCCAGCGCGGTCCCGTCGGACGCGGCCACGGCCATGTGCGGACGGGGAATCGCGCGGCCCGTCGCGCGCAGGCCCCAGAGCATCCGGGCGGCGCCCTCGTTCTTCTCCCGCCACAGCGCCTCGCGGCCCCAGAACGCGGGCTTGTCCCACCCGACCGCCCACGTGGCGCGCGCCTGCACCGGGGTGATCTCGAGCGAGAGGTCCTGCCCGTGCAGGGGATACCCCATCTCCGTACGCAGCGTGTCGCGCGCGCCGAGTCCGCACGGCTTCGCGTCGTACTCGCGGCCGGCATCCAGGAGGGCGTCCCACAGCGCCTCGGTGTCCTCCCAGCGCGGCAGCAGCTCGTAGCCCTTCTCGCCCGTGTAGCCGGACCGGCACACGACGACCGGCCGGCCCTCCCACTCGGCCGGCTGGAACGACATGTACTCGTGGTCGGTCGGCAGACCCAGGTCGTCCAGCACGTCCTCGGAGTCGGGGCCCTGGACGGCGATGACCCCCAGCGTCCGGTGCAGGTCCTCGACGGTGACCCCCCGCGGTGCGGCGTCGGCCAGCCGGCGGACGACCTCGGAGGTGTTGGCGGCGTTCGGAACCAGGAAGACCTCCTCGTCGCCGCGCAGGTAGGCGATGAGGTCGTCGACCACGCCACCGTGCTCGTCGCAGCAGAGCGTGTACTGCGCCTGCCCCGGCGAGATCCGATGCAGGTCGTTGGTGAGGCAGGCGTTCACGAACTCGACGGCCCGGTGACCGCGTACGACTCCCTTGCCGAGGTGCGAGACGTCGAAGATGCCGACCCCGGTACGGACGGCGGCGTGCTCCGCCAACACCCCGCCGCCGTTCCCGGGGTACTCGATCGGCATCTCCCACCCGCCGAAGTCCGCCATCTTGGCACCGAGCGCGACGTGCCGGTCGTGCAGTGGCGAGCGGGCGAGGTGGGCCATGACCGGGAGGCTAGTGCCGCCGTCACCGGCCCGCGACGCCCGCGGGCACTAGGTTTCGCCGCGTGACGACCATCAGCGCGGGCACCGCCGACCCCACCACCATCAAGGCCGAGGCGATCGTGATCGCAGTCGGGTCGAGCAGCGCGGGGAAGAAGTCACCGCCGCGCCTGCTCCCCGGCGCCGAGCGGGTCGACGCCGCGCTGGCGGGCTCGCTCGCCGCGACGCTGCACACGCTCGGCGCCACCGGCCGCACCGGCGAGCTGACCGTGCTCCCCTCCGGCGGGGCGACCAAGGCGCCGCTCGTCGTCGCGGCCGGGGTTGGCGACGGCGACCCGACCCCCGACGCGCTGCGGCGGACCGCGGCGGTCGCCCTGCGCGCGCTCAAGGGCCGGTCCACCGTCGTCCTCGCGCTTCCGGCCGGGACCGCGGACCAGACCGCCGCCGTCACCGAGGGGGCCCTGTTGGGCGGGTACGACTTCGTCGACTTCCGCCGGGCCAGCCTCGACGGCCGCAAGCCCGCAGCCGAGAAGATCGTCGTCACCGTCGCGGACCGGAAGGCCGGCAAGGCGGCGGTCGAGCGGGGACGCATCCTCGCGGAGTCGGCCGCCCTCGTCCGCGACCTGGTGAACACGCCGCCCGGGGACCTGCCCCCGGCGACGCTGGCCGCCCGCGCGAGCGCGGCGGCGAAGGAGCTGGGGCTGACCGTCGAGGTCCTGGACGAGAAGGCTCTGGCCAAGGGTGCGTACGGCGGAATCCTCGGGGTGGGCCGCGGCAGCGCGAATCCGCCGCGGCTGACGCGCATCGCCTACCGACCGGCGAAGGGCGCCAAGCACGTGGCCCTCGTCGGCAAGGGCATCACGTTCGACTCCGGCGGCCTCAGCCTCAAGCCGCCGACGTCGATGGAGACGATGAAGAGCGACATGGCCGGCGCCGCCACGGTGCTCGGCGCGGTGCTCGCGGCCGCGCGGCTGGAGCTGCCGGTGGCGGTCACCGCGTACCTCCCGTCGGCGGAGAACATGCCCGGCGGCGGTGCGACCCGGCCGGGAGACGTGCTGCGCATGTACGGCGGCAAGACCGTCGAGGTGCTCAACACGGACGCGGAGGGGCGGCTGGTCCTGGGCGACGCGCTGGTCCGGGCCGGTGAGGACTCCCCCGACGCGATCGTCGACATCGCGACCCTCACCGGCGCGCAGGTGGTCGCCCTCGGTCAGCGGACGGCGGGGCTCATGTCCAACGACGACGACTTCCGCGCGGCCGTCGCCGACGCCGCCGCGGACGTCGGCGAGGCCGTCTGGCCGATGCCGCTGCCGCAGGAGCTCCGAGACAAGATCGACTCGCCGGTCGCCGACCTCACGAACGTCGGGCCGCTCGGAAGCCGCGACGGCGGCATGCTGCTCGCCGGCCAGTTCCTCAAGGAGTTCGTGCCCGAGGGGACGCCCTGGGCGCACCTGGACATCGCCGGACCGTCGTACCACGGCGGCGAGCCGTACGGCTACACGCCCAAGGGTGGGACGGCCTTCGGTCTGCGTACGCTCGTGGCGGTCGTGGAGTCCTTCGTCTAGCTCGGCTCACGCGAACGGGTCGGGCGGCATCTCGTCGTCGGCGGGCCGGCGCCGCTGCGCGGCAGGCTGCCCGTCGCCGCCGGCGCGCTTGCGTGCGGCCGTCCACTCACGCATCCGCGGCGGGTAGCCCGTCGCCTTCACGTCGTAGAACGGGATGCCCGCCTTCTTCGCGAAGTCGACGGCCGCCTCCGGCTCCTTGCACGGCCGCCGGGTCCACTCGCCGTCGTGCGCGACAAGCACGATCGTGTACGGGGTCACCGTGGTGGCCGGCTCGAGGTACGCCTCGACCCCGCGGCGGCTGCTCACGAAGGCCTCCAGGTAGGAGCGGTCGTCGTCGTCGATGCCACCGCGCTTCCAGGGCGCGCCGCCACTGTCGGCGCCCTTGCGTCGACGGCCGAACAACGGCATGGCGGTCGCTCCCCAACACGTGATCCGACCCCGGAATGGCGGCCGTCCTCCCCGCCATTGTGCCTAGGGCACCCTTCGCATGCGACGGGACTGGCCGGCCGACCCGCTCACCCGGCGGCGCGGCCGGCGGTGACAGGATGGATGAGCGCGGCCGCGACCCGGCCCGCGATCATGGGAGGCGAACTGGAGTGGCGGACCAACCGGTCGACCTGGTGATCCTCGGCGGCGGCAGTGGCGGGTACGCCTGCGCCCTGCGCGCCGCGGAGCTCGAGATGTCGGTCGTGCTCGTCGAGCGCGACAAGGTCGGCGGCACGTGCCTGCACCGCGGGTGCATCCCGACCAAGGCCCTGCTGCACGCGGCGGAGATCGCCGACGGGGCCCGCGAGTCCGAGAGCTTCGGGGTGAAGGCCACGCTCGACGGCATCGACATGCCGGCGGTCAACACGTACAAGTCCAAGGTCGTCGACAGGATGTTCAAGGGCCTCACCGGCCTGGTGAAGTCGCGGGGCATCGAGGTCGTCGAGGGCTCGGGCCGGTTGGTCTCCCCGACCGCGGTCCAGGTGGGCGGCCGGACGATCGAGGGGCGGCACGTCGTCCTCGCGACCGGGTCGTACTCGCGCACGCTGCCCGGCCTCGACGTCGACCACGAGCGGGTCATCACGTCGGAGGACGCGCTGCGGCTCGAGCGCGTACCCGCCCGCGTCGTCGTCCTGGGCGGCGGGGTGATCGGCGTCGAGTTCGCCAGCATCTGGCGGTCGTTCGGCGCGGAGGTCACGATCGTCGAGGCGCTTCCGCACCTGCTGCCGGCCGAGGAGGAGTCCAGCTCGAAGCTGCTCGAGCGGGCGTTCCGCCGCCGCGGCATCGCCTACGAGCTCGGGTCCCGGTTCTCCGGTGTCAAGGTCAGCGACAGCGGCGTCACGGTGTCGCTCGAGAACGGCAAGACCCTCGAGGCCGACCTCATGCTCGTCGCCGTCGGTCGCGGACCGGTCTCCGCGGATCTCGGGTACGAGGAGGTCGGCGTCGCGATGGAGCGCGGCTTCGTCCTCGTCGACGAACGGCTGCGCACCAACATCCCGACGATCTCCGCGCTCGGCGACCTGCGCCCCGGACTCCAGCTCGCGCACGTGGGCTTCGCGGAGGGCATCTTCCTCGCCGAGGACCTCGCCGGGCTCGATCCCCGGCCGGTCGACTACGTGAACGTCCCGCGCACGACGTACTCCGACCCCGAGGTCGCGTCGGTGGGCATGACCCGCGCGCAGGCCGAGGCGGCCGGGTACGACGTCGTCACCACGACCTTCGACTGGGCGGGTAACGGGCGGGCGGCGATCCTGGCGAGTTCGGGCGCGACGACGCTGGTCGCGGCCAAGGACGGTCCGGTGCTCGGCGTCCACATCGTCGGCAAGCACGCCGGCGACCTCATCGCCGAAGCCCAGCTCATCACCAACTGGGAGGCGTACGCCGACGACGTCGCCCAGCTCGTCCACCCGCACCCGACGCTGTCGGAGACCTTGGGCGAGGCGCACCTGGCACTGGCCGGCAAGCCGCTGCACAACCACGGCTGATTCCGCCACCTTCGAGAAGGGCACCTGCACGACATGGCTGTCTCCGTCACGATGCCGCGCCTCGGCGAGTCCGTATCCGAGGGCACCGTCACCCGCTGGCTGAAGCACGAGGGCGATCACGTCGAGGCCGACGAGCCGCTGCTCGAGGTCTCGACCGACAAGGTCGACACCGAGATCCCGTCGCCGGCCAGCGGCACCCTCACCAGGATCGTCGTCCAGGAGGACGAAACGGTCGACGTCGGGGTCGAGCTCGCCACCATCGGCGACGCGGGCGAGGGGGATGGCGGGGGTGCCGCGGCCGGTCAGGGCGAGGCGCCTGCCGAGTCGCAGGAAGCAGCGCCGGCAGCCGCGGAGCCGGCTCAGCCGCCGACGGCCGCCGAGCCGGTCGCGCAGCCGGTCGCTCAGCCGGCCGCCGCCGAGGAGCCCGCGCCGGAACCGCCTCCCGCACCGCAGGAGCCGGCCGCTGCCGCGGCGCCCGAACCGGAGCCGACGCCCGAGCGCGAAGCCGCCGCACCGCCGGCTCCCGCTGCGCAGGCTGCTCCCCCACAGGCCGCCGCACCCCCGGCCGCGGCGAGTTCGGGGGCACCGGGCGGCGGGGAGTCGTACGTCACGCCGCTGGTCCGCAAGCTCGCGGGCGAGCACGGCGTCGACCTCGCGGCGGTGTCGGGCACGGGCATCGGCGGGCGCATCCGCAAGCAGGACGTGCTCGACGCCGCCGGTCCCGCCGGGCGCGCGGCCTCCGCGCCGGCGCCCGCCGCCGCCGGTGGCCGCCACGCTGCCCCCGCGACGCCGACCCCCACTCAGGCTGCCCAGGCGGCGGCCGCGACCCAGGTCCGGGGCAAGACCGAGAAGCTGTCGCGCCTGCGCGAGGTGATCGCGACGCGCATGGTCGAGTCGCTGCAGGTCTCGGCCCAGCTGACCACGGTGGTCGAGGCCGACGTCACCGGCATCGCGAAGCTGCGCGCCACCGCCCAGGACGACTTCGAGGCACGCGAGGGCGTACGCCTGTCGTTCCTGCCGTTCTTCGCGCTCGCGACCGTCGAGGCCCTGAAGGTCCATCCGAAGCTCAACGCGACCATCGACCTCGAAGCCAAGACGGTCACGTACCACGAGGCGGAGCACCTGGGCGTGGCCGTCGACACCGACCGTGGCCTGCTGGTGCCCGTGATTCACAACGCGGGCGACCTGAACATCGGCGGCCTGGCGCGCAAGATCGCCGACCTCGCGGAACGGACACGGTCCAACAACGTCTCCCCCGACGAGCTCGGCGGCGGGACCTTCACCCTCACCAACACCGGGTCCCGCGGCGCCTTGATCGACACCCCGATCATCAACCAGCCGCAGACCGGGGTGCTGGGCACCGGCAGCGTCGTCAAGCGGGCCGTCGTGGTCGACGACCCGGAGCTGGGCGAGGTGATCGCCGTACGCTCGATGGTCTTCCTGTCCCTGACCTACGACCACCGGCTCGTGGACGGCGCCGATGCGGCGCGGTTCCTCGCCACCGTGAAGGACCGGCTCGAAGCCGCCGACTTCGCGGCCGACCTGGGCTTGTAACGTCCCGTTGCGACCCCCGCCCTAGGCGTGTCAGCGCCTGCCACGAAAGGACCCTCACGCATGTCGAACGCCGAGGAAGCGCTGGCCCTGTTCGAGAAGGCCATCGGCACGCCGGACGGCACGGGCGAGTGGATGACGGTCGACCAGGACCGCATCAACGCGTTCGCCGACGTCACCGAGGACCACCAGTTCATCCACGTTGACCCGGAGAAGGCCGCGCAGCTGTCGCCGTACAAGGTCACCATCGCGCACGGGTTCCTGACGCTCTCGCTGCTCGTGCCGCTGTGCGGCTCGATCCCGCAGCCGCCTGAGCGAGCCAAGGGCATCGTGATGGGCGTGAACTACGGCTTCGACAAGATTCGCTTCATCGCGCCGGTCAAGGTCAACTCGCGGATCCGGGCGACGTCGACGCCGTCCGCCGTCGAGCTGAAGGACCCGAACACGCTCCAGGTGACCCGTACCGTCACGGTCGAGATCGAGGGCGAGACCAAGCCCGCCCTGGTCGCCGAGTGGGTCACCCGCCTCATGTACTCCTGACCGCTGCACCCCTGGGGCCGCTCCCCCGGAACGCCTTCCCTTTCGAATTGGGTCATGGAATCGCCCCTCGAGAGAGCGTTGGGGGGCGATTCCATGACCCGATTCCGGTACGGCGCTGGGATGGGGCGCTGGGGTGCGTACTGCGGTTCGTGCTGGGAGGTCAGCCGCGCGGAAGCTGCGCGGTCGGGCCCTCTTGGAAGGCGCTCGCCCCGAAGCCGGTCGGCAGCACATCGCTGAGGTCGGCGGCGAGCGCCTGGGTCAGCGCCGACTGCGTGGCGCCTGCCACGCCGGGGGCCACGCCGAACTGCAGACCCTGGACGGTGATCTGCTGGGTGCCGCCGCTCGCGTCGGTGAGCAGGATCGACGCCAGCCCGCCGCTGTCCAGGGGACTGGGTACCTTCTGGGCCGCCAGTTCCGCCGGCGAGTAGCGCGCAGGCAGCGCGTTCAGGTCAGACGTGATCCTCGTTAGCTCTTCCGCGTTCAGCGTGACGCCCACCACCAGGCGCCCCGCCTTGTACGAGCACACGACACCCCTGACCGGCGTGCCCACCACCT
>DASVGV010000100.1:0-3948 GCA_036379355.1 Mycobacteriales bacterium
CCGCCGAACAGGAACGTGACGAGGAAGCCGATGCACCACAGCATCGGGGTCTCGAACGTCAGCGAGCCGCGCCACATCGTGCCGATCCAGTTGAAGAACTTCACGCCGGTCGGAATCGCGATGAGGAACGACAGGAACGAGAAGAACGGCAGGGCCACCGCGCCGGTCACGAACATGTGGTGCGCCCACACGGTCATCGACAGGGCTCCGATGCCGATGGTGGCGAAGATCAGGCCCTTGTAGCCGAAGCAGGGCTTGCGGCTGAAGACCGGGATCACCTCGGTGACGATGCCGAAGAACGGCAACGCCATGATGTAGACCTCGGGATGGCCGAAGAACCAGAACAAGTGTTGCCACAGGATCGCGCCGGCCGGCCCGTCGAAGATGTGCGCGTGGAAGCGCCGGTCCGCCTCCAGGGCGAGCAGCGACGCACCCAGGACCGGGAACGCCACGAGCGCGAGCAGGACCGTGATCAGGATGTCCCAGGTGAAAACCGGCAGCCGGAACATGGTCATGCCCGGTGCGCGCAACGTCAGGATCGTCGTCGCGAAGTTCACCGAGCCGAAGATCGTGCCGAAACCGGCCGCGACGAGGCCGAGGACCCACATGTCCGCGCCGACCTCGGGCGAGAAGACCTTCGTCGACAGCGGCGCGTAGGCGAACCAGCCGAACGACGCGGCGCCGCCGTGGGTGAGGAACCCGCCGATCACCGTGAGGCCGCCGAACAGGTAGAGCCAGTAGGCGAATGCGTTCAGGCGCGGGAAGGCGACATCGGGCGCGCCGATCTGCAGCGGGATCAGGAAGTTCGCGAAGCCGAACGCCAGCGGCGGCCCGAACAGGAACATCATGATCGTGCCGTGCATCGTGAACAGCTCGTTGTACGTGGTCGGCGAGAAGAAGTCGTCGGCCGGCCGCGCGAGCTCGGCCCGCATCAGCTCCGCCAGGATGCCCGCGAACAGGAAGAACGCGAAGGACGTGACGAGGTACATCACGCCGATGTTCTTGTGGTCGGTCGTGGTCATGTAGCCCCAGATGCCGGGGCCCTTGTGCTTCGGAGCGTCGTGGCCCGGGGCGGGCTGGTCGCCGGGGTGCGTGGTGGGCGGGTTCGTGAGCGTCACGCGATGCTCCCTGGAGGCGTCGAGCTCACGACCCACGCCGGGAGCGGCGCGGTCGAGCCCGTGGTGACCATGTGCTGGAGATAGGTGCGGTAGTCGTCCGGCGAGACCACCTTGAGGTTGAAGTTCATGAGCGCATGGCCGAACCCGCAGAGCTCCGCGCAGTGACCCTCGTAGATGCCCGTCCGCTGGAGGTCAGTGACCTCGAACTTGTTCGTACGGCCGGGGATGACGTCCAGCTTGTACAGCAGCTGCGGGACGTAGAAGTCGTGGATGACGTTGTTGCTGTGCAGCTGGAACTGCACCGCCCGACCCGTCGGCAGGACGAGCGTCGGCTCGGTCGTGGTCGACGAGCCGGTCTCGAACACGTACTGGCCGGCCGGGGCCCCGGCCTCGCCCGAGTCGGTGAGGTAGCGGAACGTCCAGCCCCACTGGAAGGCCTCGACGTCGATCACGTCGACGTTGTGCGCGGCGGGATGGCTGGTCGTCTTGTCGACGTAGATCTCGTCCTTGGCCGTGTAGAAGAACAGCGCCGCGATGATCACGAAGGGGACGACGGTGTAGAGCACCTCGATCGGCAGGTTGAGCGCGACCTGCTTGGGCAGCTCGTCGTCCCGCTTGCGGTACACGATCACCGAGTAGCCGATGAGGAAGATCACGAACAGGCCCACGACAGCCGCCGCGAAGCACGAGCCGATCCACAGGTGGCGCATCCGCTCACCTTGGGGCGTGATGCTCTTCGGGTAGCCGAACGAGGGGTCACAGCCGGTCAGGGCCACCACGAGCAGCAGGCTCGGGCCGAGGAGGCGCAGCACCCGGCGGCGGCGACGCACCGGCGCCGCAGGTTCAGTCGCTGGCCGCACCCGACACCTGGCCTCTCCGCGTCCGGGACCTCGGCGAAACCGCCGGAACGGCTGCGCCCAAGGACTTGCTGAAACGTTGCGGAGCCTAGCGCAGGGCCCCCGTGGCCGACGCGCTGGGAGACCGCGACGCGCGCGCCGCCAGCGGCCCGTGATCTGCGCGTTCGCTCAGCCGCCGAGGAAGGGTGCGAGCTCGTCCGCCGCATCCCGGCCGTAGGTGTCGGCCAGCCGCGCGAGCGCGTCGTCCCGGCGCACGGCGTACTCCTGCGTCCCGAGCGTCTCGAGGGTGTAGGTCGCCAGCAGCGAGCCCAAGCGAGCAGCCGGGACGAGGTCCAGGCCCACGGACAGGGCAGACAGCAGGCCCGCGCGGAAGGCGTCGCCCACGCCGGTCGGATCCGTGCGTTGCACCTCGGGCACGACCGGCACGGTCAGGGTCGGCTCGCCCGTCCGAGCGATCTCGACGCCGTCCTTTCCGATGGTCGTGAGACGTACGCCCACCCGCCGGTCGATGTCGGCCTGCGTCCACCCCGTCTTGGCCGCCAGCAGGTCTCGTTCGTAGTCGTTCGTGACGAGGTACGCGGCGCCGTCGACCAGCGCGCGCAGCTGCTCGCCGCCCATGAACGCCAGCTGCTGACTCGGGTCGGCGACGAACGGCACGCCGCTGGCGCGCGCCTCGTCCGTGTGGCGCAGCATCGCGTCCGGGTCGTTGGGGCTCACCACGACCAGGTCGATGCCCCCGAGGCGCGCGGCCACGGGGCCGAGCTCGATGTCGCGGGCCTCACGCATCGCACCGGGGTAGAACGAGGCGATCTGGTTCATGTCCTCGTCGGTCGTGCAGGTGAAGCGCGCGGTGTGCGCGTCCGCGCTCACGTGGATCGAAGCCGTGTCGACGCCGTGCCGGTCGAGCCAGGCACGGTAGTCGGCGAAGTCGTCGCCCACGGCGCCGACCAGGACCGGGCGGCGGCCGAGCTGGGCCATGCCGAACGCGATGTTGGCGGCGACGCCGCCGCGGCGGACGACGAGGTCGTCGACGAGGAACGAGACCGACAGCTTGTGCAGGGACTCGGGGAGGATCGAGTCGGCGAACCGGCCCCGAAACTGCATCAGGTGATCGGTCGCGATCGACCCGGTGAGAACGACGGTCAGATCTGTGGGCACCGCCAGGACCCTAGCCAGGCGGCGCCGGCGGGATCAGTGGAACGAGTCGCCGCAGGCGCAGGAACCGCTGGCGTTCGGGTTGTCGATCGTGAAGCCCTGCTTCTCGATCGTGTCGACGAAGTCGATCGTGGCGCCGCCCAGGTAGGGGCCCGACATGCGGTCCACCACGACGTTGACGCCGCCGAAGTCGGTGACCTGGTCGCCGTCGAGGTTGCGCTCGTCGAAGAACAGGTTGTAGCGCAGGCCGGAGCAACCGCCCGGCTGGACCGAGATGCGCAACTTCAGGTCGTCGCGCCCCTCCTGCTCGAGCAGCGTGCGCACCTTGTCCGCGGCCACGTCGGTCAGGATGACGCCGGTGACAGGGGCGATCTCGGTCTCAGCGGTCATAGCAGGCAACTCCCGGATGCGTACGGTCTGCGGACTGGTCTCGGTCATGCCAACGTCACCAGCCCGCCGGACCCTTCCCATGGTAGGTCACGGCTGTGACCACTGCCCAGAGATGCTCCGGGCGAGCCGCGTCAGGCTGTCCGCGGCATGGCGGCGCGCAGCGGCCGCGCCGACGAGGTCGGTGAGCGACCACGCGCCGCTCACCCCCTCCGCGGCAGTCGCGTGGACGAGGCCGTCGGCGACCTCGCCGGCGAGCACCAGACACGGCACCCCGTGGTCGCGAGCCGCCCGGGCGACGGTGCCCACCACCTTGCCGCGCACCGACGTCCGGTCGAACCGCCCCTCGCCGGTCAGCACGAGGTCCGCCGCCGCGATCCGCGCCGCCAGGCCGACGCGCTCGGCCACCAGCTCGGCGCCGGACACGCGCG
>DASVGV010000101.1:0-23854 GCA_036379355.1 Mycobacteriales bacterium
CCGCTGCCGCCCGCCCCTCGACCCGCTGCGGTTCGCCGCGGTGGCCCTCGTCGACGACCTCGCGTACGGCAGCGGGGTCTGGCGCGGAGCGCTCGCGGCCCACACGCTGCGGCCGCTGCTCCCGCGGCTGGTCCGCTCCGACGCTCGACGGGGGCGACGGCCGAACGGGTGACCGGACGGGGACATTGCTGTCTCGTTCGGCCGAACGGTCAAGGTCCGGGCGCCGGACAGCCGAGGCTCTCGGTGTCCCCTTCGCCCGTCCCCTCACGGCCTTCCCCGGGAGCCCGCCATGCCGCCGCGTCACGCAGTCCTCGCCGCTCTGCTCGGAGCCGTCGTGACAGCGGGGTTGCTGACCGGGCTCGCGAGCCCTGCCGCGGCGGCCGTGACCGCGGGCCCGTCGGTGGCGCCCAGCGCCGGGCCGCGGACCCCCGCCGATCCGTCGGCGCAGCTGACCACCGGCATGATGCCGCCCGACTCGCCGGACGCGCAGGCCGCCCGGGCGACCGCGCAGAACGCGCCAGCGCCGTCGCCGCGGGCCGCCACCGCCTACCTGAACGGAATCGACGTCGCGTCCTACCAGCACGCCACCCCGATCACCTGGTCCCAGGTGGCGGCGAGCGGCCAGTCGTTCGTGGTGGTCAAGGCGACCGAGTCGACGACCTACACGAACCCGTACGAGCCGGGGGACGTCGCCGGGGCGCGGCAGGCGGGGCTGCGGGTCGGCCTCTACCACTTCGCCCGCCCGTCGCTGGTGAACGGCAGCCCGGCGGCCGACGCGCAGGCCGAGGCCGACTACTTCAGCCGCCAGGTCAACGCGGTCGGCGGCGCGCAGCTGCCGCCCACCCTCGACCTGGAGACCAGCGGCGGCCTCAGCCAGAGTCAGCTGACGGCGTGGACGGCCGCCTTCCTGAGCCGCGTCCAGGCCGACACCGGCCGCCGACCGATGATCTACACGGGGCCGTACTTCTGGAACACCTACGTCGGATCGACGGCGTTCACCAGCTACCCGCTGTGGGTGGCGCACTACACGACGGCGGCGAACCCGCAGTCGTTCGGCGGCTGGAGCGACTGGACGATCTGGCAGTGGACCGACGGGACGTACTTCTCCCCCGGGGGTGTCCCGGGGATATCCGGCGCGGTCGACCGTGACCGGTACCGCGGCACTCTCGGCGGTCTCGAGAGCGTCGAGGCCGCGTCCAACGGCGTCGCCTGGCCGTTCGTGGGCACCGCCACCAGTGCGCAGTTCCCCGACGGCACCCTGATCTCGGTCGCCGGGTCCCCGGAGGTCTACGTGATCGCCGGCCGCGCACCGCTCTACCTGAGCACGTGGGCCGGTTACCCGGGCTCCCATCAGGTGCGGGTGATCCCCGTGCTGGCGTTCCTGAGCCTGCGCAGCTCGCCCGTGGACGGCACGTTCCTCAACTCCGTGCAGAGCGGGCAGGTCTACCAGGTAGTCGGCCAGGCGCCGCTGTACGTCACGTCGTGGGCGCCGTACCACCGCGCGATGCCGTACGTGAACATCTCCCAGGCCACGCTCGACAACGCCGGCGCCGGCGGCGTCTGGTCGCACCTGCGCTTCCGGCCCCTCGACGGCACGTTCCTCAACGCGTTCGAGACGGGCGCGGTCTACCGGGTGGTCGGCGGCGCCCCCACGTACGTCAGCAGCTGGTCGTACTTCGGTGGCGTCCAGCCGTACTCGCAGGTCAGCGACGCGATCATCGAGCTGGCGGCGAGCAGCCCTGCGGTCCCGGGTCCCCTCTCGCACCTGCTGTTCCGCCCGGCCGACGGGACCGCGATCTCCGACCCCGTCGCGGGCACCTGGTACACCACCGCCGGTGGCCGGCTCGTCCCCGTGACCAACACCGGTCAGGCCTTCACGAGCATCGGCCACACCGCGGTGGTGAACGCCGGCCAGCCGGGAGTCTGGGCACACCTGGCCGGTTAGCCCGCGGATTCCTCGTGACCCGCGGGCCGAGCGGAGGAACCGCGCGTTTCGGGCGCCGTTGTGGGAGGCTGTCTCGCGTCCTCGCCCCGGCCCGCCGGGGGCTCCCGGTCGACCTTCCCGAAAGCCCGTCGTCATGTCACTGCGACCCATCGCCGGTGCGGCCCTGGTGGCGCTCGCCGCGGCCACCGTGGTGACGGCGCTGCCCGGGCCCGCGCGGGCTTCGAGCGGCCGGCCGTCCGCCGCCCCGAGTGCGGGTCCCCGGACGCCGGGGGACCCCGGGGCTCAGCTGACCACGGGCATGATGCCGCCCGGGTCGCCCGACGCCGCCGGCGACGCCGTCCCGTCCGGCCACCCGGCCCCGCGGGACAGCACGAACTACCTGAACGGCGTCGACGTGGCGTCCTACCAGCACCCGAACGGCGCGGCGATCACCTGGTCCCAGGTGGCCGCGAGCGGCCAGTCGTTCGTCGTGGTCAAGGCGACGGAGTCGACGACCTACACCAACCCGTACGAGGCGGGTGACGTCGCCGGGGCGCGGCAGGCGGGCCTTCGGGTAGGCCTGTATCACTTCGCCCGCCCGTCGCTGGTGGGCGGCAGCCCGACCGCGGACGCGCAAGCCGAGGCCGACTACTTCAGCACCCAGGTCAACGCGGTCACCGGGGCACAGCTGCCGCCGACCCTCGACCTCGAGGTGAACGGCGGCCTGTCGGTCTCCCAGCTGGTGGCGTGGACCTCGGCGTTCCTCACGCGGGTGCAGACCGACACCGGTCGCCGGCCGATGATCTACACCGGCCCGAACTTCTGGAACAGCTCGATGGGTGGGTCGACGGCGTTCACCATCTATCCGCTGTGGGAGGCGCACTACACGACGGCTGCGAGCCCGCAGTCGTTCGGCGGCTGGAGCACCTGGACGCTCTGGCAGTGGAGCGACGGCTCGTACGCGTCCCCACCTGCCGTCCCCGGCATCTCCGGTGCGGTCGACCGCGACCGCTTCGCCGGGTCCCTGTCCGATCTCGAGGGCGTCGAGTCCGCGAGCGACGGGGTCGCGGCGCCGTTCACGGGCACGGCGAGTCCGTCGTCCATCCCGGACGGCTCGCTGGTGCAGCTCGCCGGCACCACGGAGGTCTACGTCGTGGCCGGAACCGCACCCGTCTACCTCGACTCGTGGGCGGACTACCCCGGAACGCCTGTCGTGCGTGAGCTGTCTGCCGCGCAGTTCTACAGCCTGCGCAGCTCGCCCCGCGACGGCACCTTCCTGCGGGCCGCCCCGACCGGCCAGGTCTACGAGGTCGTCGGTCAGGCGCCCGTCTACGTCACCTCCTGGCAGCCGTGGGGGCGGGTGCAGCCGTACGTCAACGTCGGCCAGGGCACCGTCGACAACGCGGGCCAGCCTGGCGTGTATGCGCACCTGGCGGCGGTGCCGCAGGACGGCACCTTCGTCAACGCCCTGGAGACCGGCTCGGTCTACCGCATCGCGGGCGGCGCGCCGATCTACGTCAGCAGCTGGTCGTACTTCGGCGGCCCGCAGCCGGTCGTCAGCATCAACGAGGCGTCGATCGACGCTGCACCGTCCGGCCCGGCGACCGCGTCCGGGCCGCTGCAGCACCTCTACCAGCAGCCCGTGGACGGCACCTTCCTGTCCGACCCCACCGCCGGGACGTTCTTCACCACCCAGGGCGGCGCGCTCGTCGCCGTGGACGACGACGGGCAGGCGTTCACCGCCATCGGCGACTCCGCCGTCCAGAACGCCGGCCAGCCCGGCGTCTGGTCCCACCTCGCGGCGTCCCAGACCAACTGACCAGTGCCCTCGGTGACATGGCTCGGGCCCAGTGCCCTCGGTGAGATTCGAACTCACACTGTGCGGTTTTTGAGGCCGCTGCCTCTGCCGTTGGGCTACGAGGGCCTGCCGTCACGATAACGAGGAACGGGCGCGCCCCATTCGTCCCGCGTCGTGTCACGGCCGGGTTGCTGACCGATCACGACTTCCTGCTGGTAGTTCCCTCCGACTGGCCGGGACGGTAGGTTCCGCCCAGCCGTCGGCGCGTCCGGATGCCGGCCCTGACCTGTCCCCCGGAAGGGAGCCAGTTGTGACGAGGAAGCGAAGCCTGTCGACCGTGGTGGCGGTCGCCGCGGTCGCGACACTCGCGCTGACCGCGTGCGGGAGCAGCAAGAGCGCAAAAACGACCACGAGCTCGAGTGGGAAGACGTACACGATCGCCTACCAGGGACCGCTGTCGGGCGGCAACGCGCAACTGGGCCTGAACATGGTCTACGCCGTCAAGCTGGCCATCAACCAGGCCAACTCGGGCACCAGCCAGTTCGGCAAGCTGCCGTTCACGCTGAAGTACACCCAGCAGGACGACCAGGGCTCCGCGACCCAGGCGCCGACCGCCGCGCAGGCGATCATCGGCAACAGCAACGTCGTTGCCGTGGTCGGCCCGGCGTTCTCCGGTGCGACCAAGGCGTCGGGTGCGCTCTACGCGCAGGCCAACCTCGCCACGGTGAGCCCCTCGGCCACGGCACCCGACCTGGCCAACAACGGATGGGGCAACTTCTTCCGCGTCGTTGCCGACGACAACGCGCAGGGCCCGGCCGACGCCCAGTACCTCGCCAAGGTCGTCAAGGCCAAGAACGTCTACGTCATCGACGACGCGTCCGCGTACGGCTCCGGTCTCGCGAGCGCGTTCAAGGGCGCAGCCGGATCCAACAACCTGACCATCGAGAGCGAGACCGCGCCCGGCACGACGCAGTGCCAGGCGGGCCAGGGCAACGTCCAGCAGTACGACGCGCTCGCCACGAAGATCAAGAGCAGCGGGGCGCAGGCGGTGTTCTACGCCGGCTACTACTGCGACTTCGCGCTGCTGACCAAGGCGGTCCGCGCCGCGGGCTACCAGGGCACGCTCATGTCGGACGACGGCAGCAACGACCCCAAGTACATCTCCCAGGCGGGGGCCTCGGTGGCTGAGGGTGCACTGACCAGCTGCGCCTGCTCGGTACTGGCCAGCTCTCCGGCGGCGCAGGCCTTCTCCACCCAGTTCAAGGCGCTCGCCGGCTTCGCCGCCGGCACCTACTCGGCGGAGGCGTACGACTCGGCCAACGCGATCATCGACGTGATGAAGAAGCTCAGTAGCAGCGGTGACGCGATCACGCGTGGCGCCATCGTCAACGGGCTGAAGTCGGTGGACTTCAAGGGCCTCACCAAGGAGGTCAAGTTCCAGTCCAACGGCAACATCGCCGGAACCGCGGTCTACGTGAGCAAGGTCGAGAACGGGCAGCTGGTCCAGCTCGGGCTGATCAGCGACCTCGTCAAGCAGTAGCAGGTCCTCGGGCGGTGCGCCGGGCCCTCCGGGTCCGGCGCACCGCTGACCGCGCACGTCCCCGGAGGATCGCCGCATCCCATGTGCTTCACCCAGAACTTCTGGAGCCTGCTGATCTCGGGGCTCGCCAACGGCTTCGTCTACGCGCTCATCGCGCTCGGCTACACGCTCGTCTACGGCGTGCTGCAACTGATCAACTTCGCCCACAGCGAGGTGTTCATGTCCGGTGGCTTCGCCGGGCTGTTCCTCATGGACCACCTCGTGGGCAAGGGCCACGTGCCGAGCGGCCTGACGTCGGTGGGGCTCGTCCTCGCCGGAACCATCGTCGCCGCGCTGGCCGGAGGGCTGGTCGCGTACATCCTCGAGCGGGTCGCCTACCGGCCGCTGCGGCGCCGCCATGCCCCCCAGCTGGCCTACCTGATCAGCGCCATCGGGATGTCGTTCTTCCTGTTCAGCCTCGCGGGCAAGGAGTTCGGCCGCGACAGCGCGTCCGTCCCCCAGACGTTCACCAATGGGACCGTCTTCCACGTCTTCGGCGCCGGCGTCCAGACCTACTACCTGCTCGTCGCGGGTGCGGCGATCATCATGCTGGTCGGGCTCGACCGGCTGATCGGCGCCACCCGGCTCGGTCAGGGCATCCGCGCGGTCGCCCAGGACGCGGACACCGCGAGCCTGATGGGCGTCAACATCGACCGCATCATCGCGCTGACCTTCATCGTGGGCGGGCTGCTGGGTGGCGCGGCCGGCTTCCTGTTCGGCATCGGCAACGGCGTCGTCTACACGATGGGCTTCACCCCCGGCATCAAGGCGTTCACCGCCGCCGTGCTCGGCGGCATCGGCAACGTGCGCGGCGCCGTGCTCGGCGGCCTGCTGCTCGGCGTCTGCGAGAACGTCCCGATCGGCTGCGTGGACACCTCGTGGCGGGACGTGATCGCGTTCGGCATCCTGGTGCTCGTGCTGCTGGTCCGGCCGACCGGCATCCTGGGCGAGCGCCTCGGACGGTCCGCATGAGCGCCGACGCCCTCGGTGCCGTCGGCGGCCGCGCACGCCTGCCCGGCGGCCTGACGCGCGCGTACGCGATCGCGACCGGCACCGACGCGAAGCGGCTCTACTCCTCGCTGGTCCTCGGGCTGGTGCTCGCGCTCATGACCGGTCCGGCAGGCAGCGTGACCGCGCCGACCTCCGGCATCCACCACGCCCTGCTGGCCCCCCGCGTCTTCGGCTTCCTGGCCTTCGGCCTCGTGGTGTGGCTCCTGCTGACCTTCAGCGGGCGCGTCGGGCCACGGCTCCGCGGGGTCCGGCAGCGGGTCGCGGCGCCGGCGCGTGCGGTCACCGCGCACCGCACCGTTCGCTGGAGCTGGTACGCGGTGCTGCTGGCCGCACTGATCCTGGTCCCGCGCCTGCTGACCGGTGCCTACCAGCAGCTGCTGGTCGACCAGATCGGCATCTACGTCCTGCTGGCGCTGGGGCTCAACATCGTCATCGGCTTCGCCGGCCTGCTCGACCTGGGCTACATCGCGTTCTTCGCGGTCGGTGCGTACACGACGGCGTACTTCACCGGGTCGCTGCCGGCCAAGCCGCCGTTCGAGGTCACCCCGTTCCTCTGCTTCCCGCTCGGCGTGCTGTTCGCCATGCTCGCCGGGGTCATCCTCGGCGCACCGACGCTGCGCCTGCGCGGGGACTACCTCGCCATCGTCACGCTCGGCTTCGGCGAAATCATCTACGACGTCGCCAACAACCTGAAGCAGACCGGTGGCCCCCAGGGCGTGGCCAAGACCGTGCCGCACTTCGTGTTCGGCGACTACCACTGGAAGCTCGCCAACCTGCCGTACTGGTACCTGCTGCTCGGCATCCTCGTGGCGGTGGTGATCGGCGTGTCCCGGCTCGAGAACTCCCGTACCGGGCGGGCCTGGACCGCGATCCGCGAGGACGAGGTCGCCGCGGAGGCGTCCGGCATCCCCGCGCTTCGCTACAAGGTGATGGCATTCGCCTTCGGGGCGTCGACGTCGGGTTTCGCCGGGGTCCTGTTCGCCAGCAAGAACGGGTTCTTCGACCCCGGAGTGTTCACCGAGCAGATCTCGATTCTCATCCTCGTGCTGGTGATCTTCGGCGGCATGGGCTCGATCTGGGGCACCATCGTCGGTGCTGCGGTCCTCCAGTTCCTGCCGGGGTACTTCCGCATCAGCGGGTCGAGCGTCTTTCAACCGCAGGACATCTACATCTACGTCGGCTTCCTCCTCATCATCATGATGATCTTCCGGCCGCAGGGACTGATCCCGTCCCGGCGGCGGGCTCGGGAGATCGGGATGGCCGAGGCAGGCATCGGCTCCGCGGACGCGCTCGCCGCCCCGGGCAGTGCACCGTGACCGAGACCCAGGTCCCCCGGGTCGACGCGGCCGCCGGCGTCACCGACCCCGTGCTGGACGTCGACCACGTCACCCTGCGCTTCGGCGGCGTGACCTCGATCAACGACCTCACCCTGGCGCAGCAGCGCGGCGAGATCCTCGCCGTCATCGGGCCGAACGGCGCCGGCAAGACGTCCCTGTTCAACTGCATCACCGGCGTCTACCGCCCGCAGGCCGGCTCGATCACGCTGCATCCGGAGGGGGGCAAGCCGCGGTCCCTGCTGCGGGCGAAGCCCAGCAAGGTCAACCGGCTCGGCATCGCCCGTACCTTCCAGAACATCCGCCTGTTCAACGCCCTCAGCGCCTACGAGAACGTGAAGATCGGCGTGGAGTCGCGGGACCGTGCGGGCCCGGTCAGCGCGATGCTGGGGCTGCCGAACTACCGGCGGGAGGAGCGCGCGAGCGACGCCCGCACGCGGGAGCTGCTCGACTTCGTCGGCCTGCGCGACAAGGCCAACGAGCTCGCCGCCTCGTTGTCGTACGGGAGCCTGCGCCGCCTCGAGATCGCCCGCGCGCTGGGGACCTCGCCCCAGCTGCTGCTGCTCGACGAGCCGGCGGCCGGGACCAACCCGTCGGAGAAGAACGAGCTGACCGCGCTGATCCGCAAGGTGAGCGTCGAGATGGGCGTGAGCGTGCTGCTGATCGAGCACGACATGCGGCTCGTCATGTCGTTGGCGACCCGGATCGTGGTGCTGAACTTCGGCAGCGCCATCGCCGCCGGCACTCCGGCCGAGGTGCAGGCGGACGAGGCGGTCATCGCTGCCTATCTGGGGTCGGCATGACGTCGCTGCTCGAGCTCGCCGACGTCAAGGTCCGCTACGGCCTCATCACGGCCCTGCACGGCATCTCGCTCGACGTCGACCAGGGCGCCGTGGTCACGCTGCTGGGTGCGAACGGTGCCGGCAAGACCACGACCCTGCGGACGATCTCGGGCCTGCTGGGCCTCGTCGAGGGCACGATCGTCTTCGACGGCGAGCGGATCGACGGCCTGCGACCCGACCAGATCGTGGCCCGTGGCATCAGCCACGTCCCCGAGGGCCGGCGAGTGTTCCCCGGAATGAGCGTCGCGGAGAACCTGGCGATGGGGGCCTATCGCCGCCGGGGCAGCACGAAGGCCGACCTGGAGCGCGTGTACGGCCTGTTCCCGGTGCTCGCCGAGCGCCGGAAGCAGAACGGCGGCACGCTCTCCGGCGGTGAGCAGCAGATGCTCGCCATCGGCCGCGCGCTGATGAGCAGCCCGCGGCTGCTGCTGCTCGACGAGCCGTCGATGGGCCTCGCGCCCCTGTTCGTGCAGAAGATCTTCGAGATCATCGCGGAGATCGCGGAGCAGGGCACCACCGTCCTGCTGGTCGAGCAGAACGCCGGCCAGGCGCTGGCGCTGGCGCAGCGCGGGTATGTCCTCGAGACCGGTGCGATCGTGCTGGTCGACGAGGCGTCTGCCCTGCTGGCCAACCCGCGGGTCCGCGAGGCGTACCTCGGCGAGACTCAGGCGCCCGACGCGACGGCCGCGGTGACGGGTACCGCCACGAACGGCGCCGGCGGGCGGTCCCGCCGTCCCCGTTAGGGTTCTGAGCCGACCCCGGGCCTGACGTTCGCCTGCCCGGCGACCCGCGCCGACCGCCGGAGGACCCCTTCGTGAACTCGGATACGCCTGCCCGCCGCGTCCTCGTCGCCGAGGACGAGGCGCTCATCCGGCTCGACCTGAAAGAGATGCTCGAGGAGGAGGGCTACGACGTCTGCGGGGAGGCGGGCGACGGCGAGTCCGCGGCCCGCCTGGCCGAGGAGCTACGGCCGGACCTGGTGATCCTGGACGTCAAGATGCCCGTCCTCGACGGCATCGCCGCCGCCGAGCGGATCGCCGCCGCGCGGATCGCGCCGGTGATCATCCTGACGGCGTTCAGCCAGCGGGACCTGGTCGAGCGGGCCCGGGCGGCCGGCGCGATGGCGTACCTCGTCAAACCCTTCCAGAAGAAGGACCTGTTGCCGGCGATCGAGATGGCGATGAGCCGGTACGCGGAGCTCGCGGCGCTCGAGGCCGAGGTCTCCGACCTGCACGAGAGGCTCGAGGCGCGCAAGGTGGTGGACCGGGCCAAGGGGGTCCTGCAGGCCGACCATGGACTGCCCGAGGCGGAGGCCTTCCGGTGGATCCAGAAGGAGGCCATGAACCAGCGGCGCTCGATGCGCTCGGTCGCCGAGAGCGTGCTGTCCGGGGAGGCCGTCCCGACCCGCTCCTGACCTCGGGCCCCGTGCGGCCACCCGGCCGCGTTTGCCCTGCGGCACAGGGCAAACGGGCCCGGATCGCCGTTGGTTCCGTCTGGGCCTTCCCCGACCCCGGACGTTATCTACTAGGCGACCCGGACCCGCCGCGGCAAACCTAGCGGAAGCGCAGCACCCGTGCACGCCCCCTGGACAGAACGTGTGGCGGTAGGGCTAGCATCGCCTCGCCACAGGACATAGGTCGGGTCGCGCGCGAGGGCTTGGGCACGATCGGCGCGCGGTCCTCCTCCGGACCGAAGCGACCCGCTTGGGGGTCGGGCGGGAGAGTTCCATGGGTCGTGTCGTTCACGGGGGGATCGACGTCTGTGACGCGACCGAGGCGGACCTCCCGATCCTGCTGGCCCTGTTCGCCGAACTGGACCCGTCCCAGCCGGCGTTGCTGCGCCGCGGGCGCAACATCGTCGGCCCGCGCGACGCCGAGATGACCGCGGCGGGCTTCCGCGCGGCGATCGCCGACCCGCAGCGTCGTGTCGTGCTGGCCCGATGGGACGGGGCGCCGGTGGGGTTGGCGGTCTTCTCGCTCGTCCCGACCGGCTCGCTGGTCTGCGACCCGGCCTTGCGGGTCGACCCGCTCGTCGTCGCCCGGAGGGCCCGCCGTCGCGGCGTCGGCAACGCCCTGATGGCGGCCGGGGTGTCGTTCGCCGAGCAGCACGGTGCCGCGGTCGTGTCGGTGTCGCTGCGTCCGACCGACCGTGACGGAAACCGCCATTTCGCGCGCATGGGCTTCGTGCCGGCGGAAGTACGCCGCGTGGCTCCGCTCGCGGCGGTGCGGCGAGCCGTCGGTGGAGGGGCGCGGGCCGACGTCCCTGAGCCGGCTGTGCTGCGCCGCCGGCCGCGCGAGCTGCGGCGGGTCGGCGCGCATCGTCCCCGCCAGCGCGCCTCGTAGCCGACGGAGCGCGAAGCGGCCGCTCCTAGACTCCGTGGGGTGCCGGCCGACCGCAAGACGCTGCTGCTGCTCGACGGGCACTCGCTCGCGTACCGCGCCTTCTTCGCCCTGCCGGTCGAGAACTTCTCGACCACGACGGGCCAGGCGACCAACGCCGTGTACGGCTTCACGTCGATGCTGATCAACGTGCTGCGCGACGAGCAGCCCAGCCATGTCGCGGTCGCGTTCGACCTGTCCGCGCCGACGTTCCGGCACGAGGCGTACGCCGGCTACAAGGCCACCCGCAGCGAGACCCCGGCGGACTTCCGCGGCCAGGTGTCGCTCATCCAGGAGGTGCTCGCGGCGCTGGCGATCCCGACCGTGTCCAAGGAGGGGTTCGAAGCCGACGACGTGATCGCCACCCTCGCGACCCAGGCCGCCCGCGAGGACGGCATGCACACCCTGATCGTCACCGGCGACCGGGACGTGCTGCAGCTGGTCACCGACGACGTGACGGTGCTGATGACCCGGCGCGGCATCAGCGACATGACCCGGTTCACGCCGGCGGCCGTCCGCGACAAGTACGGACTGAGCCCGGCCCAGTACCCGGACTTCGCGGCGCTGCGCGGCGACCCGTCCGACAACCTGCCGTCGGTGCCGGGAATCGGCGAGAAGACCGCGGCCAAGCTCATCGTCGAGTACGGCGACTTCGCCGGGCTCGTCGCGCACGCCGACCAGGTCAAGGGAAAGGTCGGTGAGAACCTGCGGGCCCACCTCGCCGACGTCCAGCTCAACCGGCGCCTCACCGAGCTGGACCGGGCGGTCGACCTGCCCGTCCGGCCCGCCGACCTCGGGGTCCGTCCCTGGGACCGCGAGGCGGTCCACCAGCTGTTCGACACCCTGCAGTTCCGGGTGTTGCGCGACCGGCTGTACGCCACCCTGTCCGCGCCGGAGCCGGAGGCCGAGGCCGGCTTCGCCGTCGACGTGGCAGGCCTGGCGGCCGGTGACGTGGCCGGCTGGCTGTCGGAGCACTGCTCGGCGGGCGAGCGGGCGGGGCTGGCCTTCGAGGGCAGCTGGGGGCGGGGCACGGGCGTTCTCACCCGTCTCGGCATCGCGACCGCGGACGGTGCCGCCGCCTGGATCGACCCCGAGCAGACCACCGCGGAGGACGATGCGGCGCTGGCGGCGTGGCTCGCGGACGCGGCGCGGCCGAAGGTGGCCCACGACGTGAAGGGGCCGCTGCTCGCGCTCGCCGATCGTGGGTGGCCGCTCGACGGCCTCGTCAGCGACACCGCGCTGGCCGCGTACCTCGCGCTGCCCGGGCAGCGGTCGTTCGACCTGGCCGACCTCGCGCTGCGCTACCTGCACCGCGAGCTGCGGGCCGACGCGGCCGACTCGGGCCAGCTGTCACTGGACGGCGCCGACGAGGACGCGGCGGCCCAGGCGACCGCGGTGAACGCCCGCGCGGTGCTCGATCTCGCGGCCGCGCTCGATGCCGACCTGGAGAAACGGGAGGCCACGGCGCTGCTGCGCGACCTGGAGCTGCCGCTCGTGGGGGTCCTGGCGCGCATGGAGCGCACCGGCATCGCCGCCGACGCCGACCACCTCGCCTACCTGAAGGCGCACCTCGGCGGCGAGGTGCGGGCGGTGGCGCAGGAGGCGTACGACTCGGTCGGGCACGAGTTCAACCTCGGGTCGCCGAAACAGCTGCAGGTCGTGCTGTTCGAGGAGCTCGGCCTGCCCAAGACCAAGCGCATCAAGACCGGCTACACGACCGACGCCGACGCTCTGGCCTGGCTGTCGTTGCAGTCCGAGCACCCGCTGCTCGGGCACCTGCTGCGCCACCGGGACGTGTCCCGCCTCAAGTCGGTGGTGGACTCCCTGATCCCCATGGTCGACGACCAGGGACGGATCCACACGACGTTCAACCAGATCGTCGCCGCGACCGGGCGGCTGTCGTCCCAGGACCCGAACCTGCAGAACATCCCGGTCCGTACGGCCGAGGGCCGCGAGATCCGCAAGGCCTTCGTGGTGGGGGAGGGCTTCGAGACGCTGCTGACCGCCGACTACAGCCAGATCGAGATGCGGATCATGGCGCACCTGTCCGAGGACGCGGGGCTGATCGAGGCGTTCGCCTCCGGCGAGGACCTGCACACGACGGTGGCGGCGCGGGTGTTCGAGGTGGCGCCGGAGGCGGTCGACCCCGAGCTGCGGCGGCGGATCAAGGCGATGTCGTACGGCCTGGCGTACGGGCTGTCCCCGTACGGGCTGGCCCAGCAGCTGGGGATCAGCCCCGACGAGGCGCGCGAGCAGATGGACGCGTACTTCACGCGGTTCGGCGGGGTGCGCGACTACCTGCGGGCCGTGGTGCGCGAAGCCGGTCAGACGGGGTTCACCTCGACGATCCTGGGCCGGCGGCGCTACCTGCCGGACCTCACCAGTGACAACCGGCAGCGGCGGGAGATGGCCGAGCGGATGGCGCTGAACGCGCCGATCCAGGGGAGCGCAGCCGACATCGTGAAACTGGCGATGCTGGCCGTCGACGGTCGGCTCGCCGGGATGCGGTCACGGATGCTGCTGCAGGTGCACGACGAGCTGGTGCTGGAAGTGGCCCCGGGGGAGCGCGAGGCCGTCGAGGCAATCGTGCGCGAGGAGATGGCCGGTGCGTGGGTGATGGACGTGCCGTTGGAGGTGTCGGTGGGGGCGGGGACGGACTGGGACAGCGCCGGCCACTAGTGGCCGGCGCCATGGGTGGCGCCGGCCACGAGTGGGCGGCGCCCTCGGCTACTGCTGTGGGGGGTCGACGGGGTAGGAGAAGTGCAGCATCTCCACCGGTTTCGCGCCCTTCGGGCGCAGGGCCGGGTCACGCCGGTCGTCGTACCGCTGGAAGATCGCGAAGACCTCTTGGTTCACGGACCGGGCCTCGGTCGCGGTGAGCCACTGGACGCTCTGCTGGAAGTCGGTCGCGCGTCGCCAGGTCCGCGGCAGCCGGTCACGCTGCGACCACGCCGCCTGGATCCGCGCGAGGTAGCGGTCGAGGAACAGGTCCGCG
Organism: Mycobacteriales bacterium; assembly: GCA_036379355.1. GTDB lineage: Bacteria > Actinomycetota > Actinomycetes > Mycobacteriales > CAJCIY01 > CAJCIY01. The sequence goes on from DASVGV010000101.1 coordinate 13,862, forward strand.
AGGGCGCTGGCCGCGACCCTGGTCTCCGGATCCTCGGGGTCGCCGATGGCGAGGCCCTGGTCCCGTGCACGCCAGGGCCGTTCGCGCCCGACGCCGCCCTCGGCCTCTTCCACGAAGCCGTGGCGGGCGAGGATCCGCAGGTGGTACGAGCACGACGAGGGGCTCTCGTCCACGTACCGCCCGGCCTCGGTCGCGGTCAGCGGTCCGTGCAGGCCGAGAGCCTCGAGCAGCGCGATCCTGGTGGGGTGGGCGAGGGCCCGCATGTCGCGCGGGTCGTGCAGCCGGCGGAGCGGGCGTCGGCGGGTGGGCACGTCTGGGAGCGTACGGGGGAGCAGGACGTGGGCTCAGGACGCCGCGAGTGAGGTGTCGCGCCCCGCAACCGGCGTGACGGCCGCGCGCGAGTCCTTGCGGGCCAGGAGCCAGCCTCCGGCGACCGCGATGACGACTGTCTCGGCGACGAGCAGCCAGCGGAACCCGACCAGGGTCATGAGACCGGCTCCGACGGCGATCGAGATGGTCTGCGGCAGCGCGAACGTCATCTCGGACGTGGCGGACACCCGACCTTGCAGGGACGAGGGAGTTCGGCGCAGGAGCGCGGTGTTGCAGGCGCCGATGGCCCACGGCAGGCCGAAGCCGGCCACCACGCGCGTCCCCACCACGAGCGGCAGCGACGGGAGCAGGTAGCACGCGCAGCCCACGGCGAACAGCAGCAGGCCGACGGCGGCGACGGGCGGTTCGCCGAACCGCCGGAGTGCCGGAGCGAGCGTGGCGCCACCGACGAGCGCGCCCGCGCCCATGACCGCCTGCGTCACGCCGATCCAGGTGGCCGAGACGTGCAGCCCGTCGGTGATGGCGGCGATGCCGGTGCTCTCCCCGAACCCGATCACGGTGGCGGCCGCGGCGAACGCGAGGACGAGCCGGGACAGGACTCGGTCGCCACGGATGTGGGCGAACCCCGCGGACAGCTCGGCCCGCAACCGCGCCGGACGGGGAGCCGGCGGCGGCTCCTGTACACGGGTACGAACCACGGTGACCGCGGCGACGGCGAAGGTCGCACTGTCGAGGACGGCGACCGTGTGGCCGCCGGCCACCGCGAACAGGCCGGCCCCCAGCAGCGGCGCCACCAGGCGCAGCCCCTCACGGACAACCGACAGGAACCCGGTGGCGTCCCCGAGCAGGTCCTCGGGTACGAGGCTGTGCAGCAGGCCGGCCTGAGCCGCGGTGAGCAGCGCCGACAGCACGCCGTACCCGGACATCACGAGGTAGATCAACCAGACCTGACCGGGTCCGCGGACGGCGAGCAGCGCGAGGGTCAGCAGGCCGCCGCCCGCGTTCAGGGCGATGAGCAGCGGCCGGCGGCGTACGCGGTCGGCGACCATGCCCCAGAGCGGACCGAGCAGGAACGGCCCGACCAGGAAGACGAACGACAGGCCCGCGGCCGCGCTGGAGCCGGTGAGTTCGCGCACCCAGATCGCGAGCGCCAGCCAGAGGGCGGTATCGCCGAGGATCGACAGCGACTGCCCGGTGAGGTAGGTGCGGGCAGCGGGGATGCGGGCCAGACGTCGCATGACGGTCCTCTCGAAAGAATCCTTTCGAGAGAGCATGGCGTCTGCGTCTCCGCATTGCAAGGACTCTTTCGAAAGGACTCGAGTCAAGGCAATGCGGTGCTACCGGCGGGTACGCGAGAGACTGCGGCCGTGCGCACTCCTGCGGCGCCGGTGGACGCCGACACCGATGCCCTCGCGGCAGCGGTCGCCCGGCAGATGCCGGCGCTGATCGCGCGTGCCAAGGCGCGCCTCGGGGAGTTGCCGTGGTTCACCGCGCTCGACGCCAACACCCGGGCGAACATCCATCTCGTCGTGCAGGGCGGAGCGGCCGGTTTTCACCGCTGGCTCCTCGAGCCCGGCCGGGAGTCGACCGCTGACGACGCGTTCGCGGCCGTACCCCGAGCCCTGACCCAGACCGTCAGCCTCGAGCAGACCGTCGAGCTGGTGAGCGAGGCGGTGCAGGCGTTCGAGGACGCGGTCCCCGAGGTCGCCCCGGATGCGCAGGCGGAGCTGCGCAGCGCCGTCGAGCGGTACGGCCGTGCGTTGGCGTTCGCGGTCGCCCGCGTCTACGCCCGTGCAGCGGAGAAGCGCGGCGCCTGGGACGCGCGGCTCCAGGCGCTCGTCGTCGACGCGCTCCTTGCGGCCGAGGCGGACGACGACCGTGTCGTCGCCGCGCGTGCGGCCGTGCTCGAGTGGCCTGCGACCGAGGCCGTACGGGTGATCGCCGCTCGGCCACGCCGGAGTGGGGACGCGCTGCTGGCCGCGCTGGCGACCAACGGCTTTCGTACCCTGGCCGCGGTCCACGGTGACGTGGTGGTCGTCGTCGTCCCGGCCGGGAGCGCCGCAACCGTTGCCTCCGCCCTGTCGGCGGCGGCCAGCGGCGTGGTGGTCGGCGACGAGGCGCCGACGCTGCCGGGCGCCGGGCCCTCCGCGCGGGCAGCCCTCGGCGGCCTGGAGGTGCTGCCGGCCCGGCCGGGTCAGACCGTCCTGGACGCTGCGGACCTGCTGCCCGAACGGGCGCTCGCCGGCGATGCCGAGGCGCGGGTCGCGCTCGTCGACCAGGGCTTCGCGCCGCTCGACACCGACCTGCGCGACACGTTCGACGCGCTGGTTTCGGCAGGCGGGGCCCTGGAGACCGCGGCGCGGTCGCTGCCGGTCCACGTCAACACCCTGCGCAACCGGCTGGCGAAGATCGAGGCGCTCACCGGGTACGACCCGCGCGAGGCTCGCGGCCGGTTCGCACTGCAGGTGGCGGCCGTCTACGGGCGCCTGGCTGCGAGGTAGGTCACTCCTACTCGCCGGTAGTGGAGGAATCCTCCAGTCCCGGGTCCGCGACTCTGCAGGTTCGGCTCGCAGACGGCGCGCGCCGCGCTTGCGAAGGTCGAGAGGTGCACGTCGTCCGCACTCCCGATCCGGGGAGCCCGCTCGCGGTCCCGACCCGGTCGGTGACCGCATGAGCCGCCTGCTCGCGGTGTCTGGCCACCGCCCCGCGAACCTGGTCCCGAACACCGACCTGCCGGTGCCGATGGACGACGCGTGGGTCCTGGCCCGTACCGGTATCCGTACCCGCGCCGTCGCCGACGAGAGCGTCGTGGACATGGCCACGGCCGCGGCCGGCAAGGCCTGCGCCGCCGCGGGCCTGGAACCCGCGGACGTGGACCTCGTGATCCTCGCGACCTGCACGATGCCCACGTCGATGCCGGGCGGCGCGCCGCAGGTCGCCCATCGGCTGGGCATCCAGGCGGGCGCCTTCGACGTGAACTCCGCGTGCGCCGGCTTCTCCACCGCGCTGCAGGTCGCGGCGAACGCCGTCGACGCGGGCGGCGCCCGGCACGTCCTGGTCGTCGGAGCGGACCGCTTCAGCGGCTGGCTCGACTGGACCGCGCCCAAGACGAGCGTGCTTTTCGGCGACGGCGCCGGTGCGGCCGTGGTCGGCGCCGGCCGCGGGATCGGACCTGTCGTGTGGGGAAGCGACGGGTCGGGAGCCGACCTCATCCGCATCGACGAGACCTCCCACCTGGTCGCGATGGACGGACCGGCCGTCTACCGCTGGGCAGTCCGGCACGCCGCCGAGGTCGCGCGCAGTGCCTGCGCCGCAGCCGGTCTCGACGTCGCTGACCTCGCCGCGTTCGTCCCCCACCAGGCCAACCTGCGGATCATCCGCTCCCTGGCCACCAGCCTCGGTCTCGGCCCGCACACCGTCGTGGCGGACGATGTGTCCGAGGTCGGCAACACGAGCGCCGGGTCCATCCCGCTCGCGCTGGCCCGGCTCCTCGAGGAGGGCCGGGTCCCCCCTGCCTCTCCCGCACTGCTCGTCGGCTTCGGCGCCGGCCTGACCTGGGCCGCGCAAGTCGTCCGTACCCCCTGAAAACCCCTACCGAACAAGGAGAAACACATGCAGGACGAAGAGATCCGCAGCGGCCTCGCCGACATCGTGCAGGAGGTCAGCGGAGTCGAGGCGTCGCGCGTCACGATGGACGCCGCGTTCGCCGCGGACCTCGATCTCGACTCGCTCACGATGGTCGAGATCGTCGTGGCCGCCGAGGAGAAGTTCGACGTGCGCATCCCCGACGACGACGTTGCCGGCCTGGTGACGGTGTCCGACGCGGTCGCGTACGTGCGCAACGCCGTCGCGGTCACCGCGTGACCACGACCGTCACCGGCGCGGAGCTCGCATGAAGGCAGTCGCCGTCACCGGGCTCGGTGCGACGACCCCCGTCGGCGGCACCGCCGCCGGCACCTGGGCCGGCGTCCTCTCCGGCGCCTCGGGCACCGCGGTGCTCGAGGGCCCGGAGTGGGAGCCGCTCCCCGTCCGGCTGGCAGCGCGTGCCGCGGTCGACCCGGCGGACGTCTTGGACCGGGTCGAGGCGCGACGGCTCGACCGCGGCCAGCAGTTCGCCCTCGTCGCCGCCCGGGAGGCCTGGTCCGACGCGGGCGCGTCCGACGTGGACCCGCTCCGGCTGGCGGTCGTCCTGGGGTCGGGCATCGGCGGTGTCACCACGCTGCTGGACGCAGACCGCACGCTGCGGGAGAAGGGCGCGCGCCGCGTCGGCCCGCTCACCGTCACGATGCTGCTGCCCGACGGACCGGCCGTCACGGTCGGGCTCGACCTGGGCGCGAAGGCAGGCGTCCACGCGCCGGTCAGCGCGTGCGCGACGGGCGCGGAGGCGATCGCCCAGGCGGCCGACCTGATCCGCCTCGACCGCGCGGACGTCGTCGTCTGCGGCGGCGCCGAGGCAGCCGTGCACCCTCTGCCGCTGGCGGGGTTCGCGGCGATGCGCGCTTTGTCCAGCCGTGACTACGACCCGGCGGGCGCATCCCGTCCGTACGACAAGGGACGCGACGGGTTCGTGCTCGGCGAGGGTGCCGGCGTCCTCGTGCTCGAGGCGCTCGACCACGCGCGGGCGCGCGGTGCTCGCATCTACGGTCTTCTCCTCGGCTCGGGGATCACCGCCGACGCCCACCACGTCGCCGCACCGGATCCCACGGGCGACGGCGCGGCCCGTGCCGTGACCGCAGCGTTGCGGGATGCGGGCGCGTCCCCCGCCGACGTCGTGCACGTGAACGCGCACGCCACCAGCACTCCGCTCGGCGACGTCGCCGAGATCACCGCGCTGCGCACGGCCCTGGGCAGCGACCTCGACCGGGTCGCCGTGAGTGCCACCAAGGCGTCCACCGGCCATCTGTTGGGCGCTGCCGGTGCCGTCGAGGCGATCCTGTCGCTCCAAGCGTTGGGCGCAGGCGTCGCCCCACCCAACCGCAACCTCGACGACCCGGACGACGACCTCGGCATCGACGTCGTCGGAAAGCAACCGCGCGACTTCGACGACGGCCTGGCGCTGTCCACGAGCTTCGGGTTCGGCGGCCACGACGTGGCCCTGCTGTTCGGAAAGGCCTGATTCATGAGCGTTCTCACCATCCCGGCGCAGGATCGGACCGAAGTCGAGATCGACCCGCGTGATCCCTGGGCACGGTTGCGCCTGCTGGCCGACGACGGGGCCCTCGACACGCTCGCCGGCGGCGGTGGCGTCGTCGCGGCAGTCGTACGCCTCCACGGGGTGCGCGCGGTCGCCTTCGCGACCGACGTCCGCGAGCAGGGCGGCGCGGTGGGTGCACACGGTGCGGAATCCATCGTGGGCGCCTACGAAACCGCTATGGCGCAGGGGCTTCCCATCGTCGGGCTGTGGCACTCCGGTGGTGCACGGCTGCGCGAGGGCGTGGCCAGCCTGCACGGCATCGGCCGCATGTTCGCGGCCATGACGCACGCCAGCGGCGTCGTGCCGCAGGTGTCACTCGTCCTCGGCCCGGCGGCCGGCGGGGCGGCGTACGGCCCGGCGCTCACCGACGTGGTCGTGATGGCGCCCGAAGCCCGCGTCTTCGTCACCGGCCCCGACATCATCCGCAGCGTCACCTTCGAGGAGATCACCGCGGCCGAGCTGGGCGGCCCGGAGACCCATAGCGCCAGCGGGGTCACGCACCTGACCGCGCCCAGCGCCGAGGAGGCCTACGACCGGGTACGGGACGTCGTCGGCCTGCTAGCCGCGCAGATGCGGCCCACCCCGACCACGCACCGTCCCGACCCGGGCACGTACCTGCCGTCCGCCAGCCGGCGGGCGTACGACGTGAAGCCGGTGCTCGCCGCCCTCCTCGACGGCCCCTCTGTCGAGCTGCAGGCCGGGCATGCCCGCAACGTGGTGACCGCGCTCGGCCGGATCGAGGGCCGCACCGTCGGCGTCGTCGCGACCAACCCGCTGCGCCAGGGCGGCTGCCTGACGGCCGCCACGTCGGACAAGGCGGCGCGCTTCGTCCGGCTCTGCGACGCCTTCGGCATCCCCCTCGTCTTCCTCGTCGACGTGCCGGGCTACCTCCCCGGAAGCGGCCAGGAGCGCGACGGGATCGTGCGCCGCGGCGCGAAGCTCGTGCACGCCGTCGCCGCCGCCAGGGTGCCTCGCATCACGGTGATCTTGCGGAAGGCGTACGGCGGGGCGTTCATCGCACTCAACAGCAAGTCGCTCGGCGCGACCGAGGTGCTGGCCTGGCGCGGCGCGGAAGTGGACGTGATGAGCGCCCAGGCCGCCGTGAAGCTCCTGCACCGCAGGGCTTTGGCGTCCGACCCCGACCGGCTCGACGAGCTCGTCGACGCGCACCTGCGCGAGACCGGGGGGCTCGAGCGGGCCGTGGCCGAGGGCATCATCGACGCGGTCATCGATCCCGCCGAGACCCGCGACCGGATCGCCCGGACACTGGCTGCGACCGCCCCCGCCCGGCACGCGATCTCGAACATCCCGCTGTGAGCCGGGGCACTCCCGGCCAACGGCGTCGCGGGCTCTGACTCCGATGGATCTGCTCGAGGGCAAGCGTCTGGTCGTCACGGGCGTCCTGACCGAGGCGTCGATCGCGTTCGCGGTGGCGCGCCTCGCGCAGGAGGAGGGCGCGCAGGTCGTCCTCACCTCGATGCCGCGAACCGTCCGGCTCACGCAGCGGATCAGCAAGCGGCTCCCGGTCGAAGCCCCGGTCCTGCCGCTCGACGTGTCCTCCGAGGACGACCTTGCGGCGCTGCAAGGCCTGGTACGCCAGGAGATCGGCGCCGTCGACGGCGTCCTGCACGCGATCGGCTTCGCACCGGCCACCGCGCTGGGCGGGAACTTCATGACCGCTCCCTGGCCGGACGTCGCGACGGCGATGCACGTGTCGACGTACTCGCTCGTGTCGCTGACCAGGGCGCTGCGGCCGCTCCTGTCGCCGGGCGCGTCGGTCGTCGGACTGGACTTCGACGCGACCGTGGCCTGGCCGGCGTACGACTGGATGGGCGTGGCCAAGGCCGGCCTCGAGTCGTCCGCCCGCTACCTCGCGCGCGAGCTCGGGCCCGACGGCATCCGCGTGAACCTCGTCGCGGCCGGCCCGCTGCGGACCACGGCGGCCCGGGCCATCGACGGCTTCGACGGGTTCGAGCAGGTGTGGTCGCAGAAGGCCCCGCTCGGCTGGGACGTCCGCGACACCGAGCCGGCCGCGCGTGCCTGCGTGGCGCTGCTGTCCCCGTGGTTCCCGGCGACGACCGGCGAGATCGTGCATGTCGACGGCGGCGTCCATGCCGTCGGCGCCTGATCCGCCGCCGACACCTCCCGGTCAGCGGGTTGCGGCCGCCGGCCGGGCGAGCACGTACGTGACCGTGGCGTCCGTCCGCGAGTCGGCCGTCCAGGAGCCGCGCGCCGCGGCCCAGCTGTACCCGCCGTAGCTCACGCCCGTGATGCCGTACGCCTGGGAGTGCGCGACGAGCCACGTGGCCGCCGACCAGCCGCGCGCCGCTGTGGCGGGCACCAGCGCCGTCGGCCCCAGGGTGGCGGCGATGCGGTCGTCGACCTGGGTGCGCGTCGCGGTGGTCGTGGCCTTCGGCGTGGACAGCGTGCCGCCGCCGCAGGTCAGGCCGGCCGGCCGCTCGCCGGTGAGGGCGATGGCCAGTGCCCGCGCCTCGTCGGCCCACTGGGCGTACGCCGCGCCGTCGGCGCTGTGCTGCACGCTCTGGGCGGCGACGGCGACCGAGTCGCTCTGCCAGTGCGGCAGGCGGACCAGTGCGCGGTAGAACGCGGCAGCCGCGTAGACCGGGTCGGAGATCTGCGCGGGGGTGCCCCAGCCCTGGGACGGCCGCTGCTGGAACAGGCCGAGCGAGTCGCGGTCGCCGTACCCGACGTTGATCAGCTTGGACTCCTGGAACGCGGTCGCGAGGGCCACCGTGACGGCATGGTCGGGTAGTCCCTCGTACGCCGCCACGGCGCTGATCGTGGCGGCGTTGGCCGCCTGGTCCGGGGACAGGTCGTACGTCGTCTGGCCGGACGTGACCGAGCACTGCGCGGCCGGGACGGCGGACGGGCCGCCCGTGACCGCCCAGACGATGCCCGCGGTCACCCCTGCGGCGCTGACCGCCGCGACGAGGGCGATCCGGCGGCGGACGCGGGACCGGGACCTGCGCACGCGGGGCGTGCGCGGCCGCGGCGGCGCACCGACCGGCATGCTCCGATCCTCCCACGCAGAGCGGGGTCAGAGGTCGCAGACGTAGATCGCCGTGCCGGGGAAGAGCCGGCCCCGTAGCGGCGTCCACTGGCCCCATGTCCGCGTCTCCGCGGCGGGCCACTCGGGCTCCACCAGCCGCGACAGCCGGAACCCCGCGGCGGTGATCTCCTCGACACGGTCGCCCAGCGTCCGGTGCTGCTCCGCGTACGTCACCGTTCCGTCGTCCGCACGCTCGACGTACGGCGCCCGGTCGAAGTACGACTGCACGACCGTCAGCCCGTCCGGGCCGCCGTCGTCGAGGAACACCCACCGCATCGGGTGGGTGACGGAGAAGACCCAGCGGCCGCCCGGCCGCAGCACGCGTGCCACCTCGCGCAGCAGGCGCGCGCTGTCGACGACGAACGGCACCGCGCCGAACGCCGAGCAGGCGAGGTCGAACGCGGCGTCCGCGAACGGCAGCATGCAGGCGTCGGACTGGACGAGGGGAACGCGCACGCCCGTACGGGCCGCGAGCTCCTGGGCGTGGCGCAGCTGGCCCGCCGACAGGTCGAGGGCGACCGGGAGCGCGCCGCGGGAGGCGAGCCACCGGGAGCACTGCGCCGCGCCCGCGCCCACCTCGAGCACCCGCCGGCCGGACACGTCGCCGAGCAGTCCGGCGTCCGCCTCGCGCAGACCTTCGGGACACCAGACGAAGTCGGCGTCGCCGAGGAACGCGCCGTGCTCGGCCTGGTACGCGTCCGCGCCGCCGTCCCACCACCTGCGGTTGGCCCGGACCGCCTCCGAGGCGTCCAGCGCTCGGCGTGCGATGCGGTCCACCGTCCACCTCCGAGGGTCGCCGGCCCGGAGGCGAGCGGGTCGGCTTGCCGCGTGCTCCGCGTCCCCGGTATCTTTCACGGTGCACGCGAGGGTCTCGCACCGGCTCTGATCGCAGACCCGTCGGCTCGTTCGTTTCGGCACCGCTGTTCCCAGGCCACCGTCCCGGCGACTCGAAGGAGGTTCTCGCGCGCCTGCCGCGCCCGACCGGGCCGGTCGACCCGCCGAACCTTCTGGGAGCGACGCGAGCGTCGCCCGCAGAGTCCCACCCCTCCGGAGCCGATTCCTTGTCCAGCACCACCGACACCCGTCCGCTCACGCCCCAGGTCGCCGTCAACGACATCGGCAGCGCAGAGGACCTCCTGGCCGCCATCGACCAGACCATCAAGTACTTCAACGACGGTGACATCGTCGAGGGCACCATCGTCAAGGTCGACCGCGACGAGGTCCTGCTCGACATCGGCTACAAGACCGAGGGCGTCATCCCCTCGCGCGAGCTGTCGATCAAGCACGACGTCGACCCCAACGAGGTGGTCAGCCTCGGCGACCAGGTCGAGGCGCTGGTCCTGCAGAAGGAGGACAAGGAGGGCCGGCTGATCCTGTCCAAGAAGCGCGCCCAGTACGA
>DASVGV010000102.1:0-2922 GCA_036379355.1 Mycobacteriales bacterium
CGCGGAGCCGCCCCAGCTCGGGATGCGCCTGGACCAGCCGGCGCGCCGCAGCCAGGCAGGTGGCGTCCGGCGCCGGGACGGTGGCCGGGTCCGGCTCCGGGTCCGGCTCCGGCTCCGCGAGGCGTGTCGGGCCGGGCGCCAGCGATCCGGGGGCCGGCTCCTCGTCGGGGGACGTCACCCGACGATCCTGCCGCAGGCGGCGTCGACCTCGTACGCTCGTGGCATGTCCTGGTCCTGGCGCTGCGAGAGCGAGAGCGGCGAGGTGCTCGCTCCCGAAGGCGGCGACGAGCAGTTTCCCACCCAGTCCGACGCCGAGTCGTGGGTCGGCGAGATGTGGCAGGACCTGCGCGACCGCGGTGTCGCTCACGTGGTGCTACTGCACGACGGCGCGGTCGTGTACGGACCGATGAGCCTGTCGGCGGCCGAGTGAAGCCGCCGGTCTAGGTTGCCGGCATGGACTTTCGCTACCTCGGCAACTCCGGACTGAAGATCTCCGAGATCACCTACGGCAACTGGCTGACGCACGGGTCGCAGGTCGAGAACGACACCGCGAAGGCGTGCGTACGGGCGGCGCTGGACGCGGGCATCAGCAGCTTCGACACGGCCGACGTCTACGCGAACACGAAGGCAGAGACCGTCCTCGGCGAGGCGCTGAAGGGGGAGCGCCGCGAGTCGCTGGAGATCTTCACCAAGGTCTACTGGCCGACCGGACCGGCCGGTCACAACGACACGGGGCTGTCCCGCAAGCACATCCTCGAGGCGATCGACGGGTCTCTCGGGCGACTGCAGACCGACTACGTCGACCTCTACCAGGCGCATCGGTACGACACCGAGACGCCGCTCGAGGAGACGATGCAGGCGTTCGCCGACGTCGTCCGCGCGGGGAAGGCGCTGTACATCGGGGTCAGCGAGTGGACCGCCGACCAGATCCGCGCGGCGAGCGACCTCGCTGCCGAGCTGCGCGTGCCACTCGTGTCGAACCAGCCGCAGTACTCGATGCTCTACCGCGTCATCGAGCGCGAGGTCGTCCCGGCCAGCGTCGAGCGCGGGATCGGCCAGATCGTCTGGTCGCCGATCGCCCAGGGCGTGCTCACCGGCAAGTACGAGCCGGGCAAGCAGCCGCCGGCCGGCTCGCGGGCGACCGACGACAAGGGTGGCTCGAACATGATCAAGCGTTGGATGGGCAACGACGCGCTGCTCTCGGCCGTCCAGAACCTGCGGCCGATCGCCTCCGACCTCGGCCTCACGCTGCCCCAGCTGGCGGTCGCCTGGGTGCTCACCAACCCGAACGTGGCGGCCGCGATCGTCGGCGCGTCGCGGCCCGAGCAGGTGACCGACAACGCGGGCGCGGCCGGCAAGACCGTCCCCGCCGACGCGCTGGCGCGCATCGACGAGGTCCTGTCCGGTCACGTCATCGACGACCCCGCGCTCACCGCGAAGCAGGCGCCGAAGGGGCGGCCGGTCTAGTCGCCGGCCGGCGGGTCAGCCGCGTCGGCTCCAGCGGTTCTCGGCGGGCACTTCGCGGACGACCGGGCGCCGCCAGCGCTTGAGCGAGAACGCGCGCCGGATGGCGTACGCCTTGACCCGGACGGTGCTGTCCGGGAAGCGGGCCCGCACGCGGCTGTCGATCTGCCGCGCCATGAGGACGGCGTCCACGATCATCGCGATGAACCAGAACAGCGACAGGAACAGGACGCTGCTCTGGAAGACGTTGTTGCGCACCGAGCCGGCGACCGTCGTCCCGATGAAGTAGACGACCGCGACCACCCAGACCGACCCGGCGAGGTTCCGGCGGGTGTCGACGAGGTCGCGCGCGTAGACAAGCTCCGGCTGCCGCTCGTTCTTCGGCAGCTTGCTCACGTCCGTCGACTTGAGCGCCTCCCGCGTGTCGTCGATCGCGGCCCGGCGCGCCGCGGACTGCTGCTTGCGGGTCTTCGGTGTGCCCTTCAGCTCCTGGGCGCGCCGCGCGCGGGCCTCCTTCTGCTTGGGGGTCGGCGCCCCCTTGCCGCCGCGCTTTGCCGCAGGTTCGTCGACGACGGTGTCCGACGGCTCCGGGGCCGTGCGCCGCAACGGGTTCACCTCGTCACCACTTCGTCACCGCCACGCCCCGATCGTCGCATGATGCGCCGGTGCGGATTCTCGTCGCCCCGGACTCGTTCGGCGGCACGCTGACCGCACACGCGGCTGCGGCCGCGATCGCCCGGGGCTGGGGCGAGGGCGGCGACCTCGACCTGGCGCCCATGTCGGACGGCGGTCCGGGCTTCGTCGACGTGCTGTCGGGCCACGGCGAGGTACGCGAGCACGTCGTACCCGGACCGCTCGGCGAGCCGGTCACCGCACGCTGGCGGCTCGACGGCTCGACCGCCTACGTGGAGTCGGCGCAGGCCTGTGGGCTGCACCTCGTGGCCCGCAACGACCCCGAGGCGGCCAGCACGCGGGGGGTCGGCATGCTGCTGGCCGCCGCCCTCGCGGCAGGTGCGCGCAGGGTGGTGGTCGGTCTCGGCGGCAGCGCGACGACCGACGGGGGCGCCGGGCTGCTGTCCGTGCAGGGCTCCGTTCCGGCCGGGGTGGAGCTCGTGGCCGCGACCGACGTCGACAACCCCCTCCTCGGCGAGCAGGGGGCGGCGGCGGTCTACGGCCCGCAGAAGGGCGCCGACCCGGCCAGCGTCGCCCGCCTCGAGGAGCGGCTGCGCGCGTTCGCGGCGGGGCGCCCGGAGGCCGACCTGCCCGGCGCGGGCGCAGCCGGCGGCCTGGGCTTCGCGCTGTTCGTCCTGGGGGCGACGCGCGTGTCCGGCGCCGAGCTGGTGGCCGAGCGCGTCGGCCTGGCGGCGCGGATCGCGGCGGCGGACCTCGTGCTGACCGGCGAGGGGCGGTTCGACCGGACGTCGGTGCGCGGCAAGGTGGTGGGCACCGTCGCCCGGG
>DASVGV010000103.1:0-30537 GCA_036379355.1 Mycobacteriales bacterium
GCCGCTCACGGCGAGCGCCGCCGTCACCGCCGACGGGCCCGGCACCACGCTGACCGCGACCTCCGCCTCGATCGCAGCGCGGACGAGCAGGTAGCCGGGGTCGGACACGGCCGGCATCCCGGCGTCGGTGACGAGCGCGACCGTGGCGCCGGCCGTGAGGGCGCGCATCAGGTCCGCGAGCCGGCCGGCCTCGTTGCCGGCGAAGTACGACACCACCCGGCCCGGGATCGCGATGTCCAGCCGCCGCGCCAGCGCGCGCAGCCGCCGGGTGTCCTCCGCCGCGACGACGTCGGCCGAGGCCAGGACGGCGGCCAGGCGCGGGGACGCGTCGTCGACGTCACCGATCGGCGTACCGCAGACGACGAGGGGCACCGCCCGATCCTCCCAGCCCCCACCCGCGCCTCCGCCCACGACCGTCCCCCGTCCCCGCGAGATGTGGCAGGGGCACGCCGGGCGCCACGAGATGCGCGCATCTGACACATCTCGGCGGAGGGGCGTACGGGGGTGGTGCGCCCGTAGGCTGTGGCCTCGTGACCGCAGTCGCCGAGGCCCGGCCGGCACGGCCGCGGGCCGACGGCCTCACCTGGGCGGAGCGGCTGGTCACGCCGCTGCCGAGCGACCGGCTGCGCGGGTGGCTGGTCACCCTGGCGGTCGCCGGGTTCGCCGCCTGGTTCCGCTTCCACGACCTCGGACGCCTGCTCTGGACCACCGACCCGAACAACAGCAGCAAGACGGGCTTCCTCACCGGTACGTACAAGGACTCCGGCGGCTGCGTCCGCTACTTCCAGGACATCTTCGACGAGACCTACTACCACCACGACGCGCTCGCGCTGCTGCATCACGGGGCGGAGTCGAACTGCCAGAACACGTCGGCGGGGTTCGTGGTCCAGCCGCCGCTCGGCAAGTGGATGATCGGCGGCGGCATCAAGCTGTTCGGCGACAACCCGTTCGGCTGGCGCTTCGCGGGTGCGCTCTGCGGCACCATCGCCGTGATCATCATGGTTCGGGTCGCCCGCCGGATGTTCTGCTCGACCCTCCTCGGCGGTTTCGCCGGGCTGCTGCTGGCCTGCGACGGCCTCGAGCTGGTGCTCTCGCGCACCGGCATCCTCGACGTCTTCCTGTTCTTCTGGGAGATGGTCGGGCTCGGCTGCCTCGTCCTCGACCGGGCGTGGGGACGAAGACGGATGGCAGCGCGGCTCGACGCCGGTGCCGGCAGCGCCTATCCCGGGCCGCGACTGGGTTTTCGCCCCTGGCGGCTCGCGTCGGCGGTCTGCCTCGGCGCCGCGATCGGCGTCAAGTGGGACGGCATCTACTGGCTGCCGGCGTTCGCCCTCCTCACGTTCGCCTGGGATGTCGGCCTGCGGCGCGCCGCGGACGTGCCGACGCCGGTCCGGGCGACGATCCGCCGGGACTGGCTGGGCTGGGTGCCGACCTACACCGTCGTACCGGTCGCGATCTACACCGCCACCTGGACCGGCTGGTTCCTGACCTCCAACGCCTGGGCCTGGGACCGCAGCAACTACCAGTCGCAGGTCACCGGCGCGACGTACGAGCGCAGCGGGTTCTTCGGCAGCATCGGCAACTGGCTGTCCTACCAGTGCGACGCGTACAACTTCGCGAAGAACCTCACCGACAACGTGCACATCGGCGGCGGGTACATGATCCCGGTCGTCGACTTCTGCTACGACAAGCCGATCCTGCACAACCCGGGCAAGCTGCACCCGTACCTGTCCAAGCCGTTCAGCTGGCTGGTCCTCGGCCGGCCGGTGGCGTTCTATGCCGAGCAGCCGCCGACGGGGCAGGCCGGCTGCCACAGCACGACGTGCGAGGCGGAGATCCTCGCCATCGGCAACCCGCTGATCTGGTGGCTCGCGATCCCCATGCTGCTGGTGCTCGTCGGCGTGTGGTTCGCCTGGCGGGACTGGCGGGCGGCCTTGATCCTCGTGCTGTTCGCGTCCACCTTCTTCCCGTGGATGCTGTTCGAGTCGCGCCAGATGTTCTACTACTACGCCCTCCCGTGCCTGCCGTTCATCGTGCTGGGGCTCACGATGGTTGCCGGCTGGATCCTGGGCCCGCCCGGCGCCGACCGCACCAGACGGCTGTACGGGGGCCTCGGCGTCGGCACCTATGCGCTGGCCGCCGTCCTCGCGTTCTTCTTCTTCCTGCCGATCCTGACCGGCGTCACGCTGCCGTACGACCACTGGCACTGGCGCATGTGGTTCCCGGGGTGGGTGTGAGATGCCCGAGCACCTGACCGACTCGCCGCACCACCCGGCGGTCGAGGAGTACCTCGAGACGATCTTCCACCTGGAGGAGTCCGGGGTGCCGGCGATGCGGGCGCGGTTGGTGGAGCGGCTGAAGGTCTCGGCCCCCGCCGTGAGCGAGCAGGTGAAACGCCTGGAGCGTGAGGGGTACGTCGTGCTCGCCGCCGACCGCACCCTCGCGCTCACCGACGACGGCCGGGCGTACGCGACCGCGATCGTGCGTCGGCACCGGCTCGCGGAGCGCCTCTTGGTCGACGTGCTGGGCCTGCCGTGGCATCAGGTGCACGAGGAGGCGGGGCGGCTCGAGCACGCGATCTCGCCGCTCCTGGAGGCGCGGCTCGTGGACGTGCTCGGCGACCCGGCGACCTGCCCGCACGGCAACCGGATCCCGGGGACGCGGCGGCCCCGGGACGAGCGGCCGTCCCTCCCGCTGACGGCTCTCGACGTGGGGGCCAGCGGCCAGGTCCTGCTGCTGGAGGAGGACCTGCAGGCCGAGCACACCACGCTGCGGGCGCTGGAGGCGGCCGGGGTCCTGCCCGGGTCGACCGTGACGGTGACGTCCTCGACGCCGGACGGGATCGAGATCCGCGCGTCGAACGGAACGGTCGGGCTCACCCCCGCCGAGGGCGAGTCGCTGCGCGTGGTGCCGGCTGCCTGACTACCGGCAGCCGCGGTCGTTCAGGTCCAGGTTGCTGACGGCGCGGCCGCCGGGCGCGTGCACGGCGTACCCGGAGCAGAAGTAGATCGACAGGTTGTCGTTCCGGTTCAGCGTCACCGGGGACCAGCGGCCGTTCCCGGTGGGCTCGAGGTAGTGGATCGTCGGCGCCAGCAGCGCCCGGTACGCCGACGCCTGGTGCTTCAGGTAGTAGCCGAGCCAGTCCTGCGTGTACGCGCTCGCGACGTCCTGGCCGTACCGCGACGCCGGCAGCGCCAGCGGGATGTCCGTGTACTCCAGGTGCGTGGACGCCCGGGGCACGATCACCATGCTGTCGACGCCGGCCGCCCGCCAGCCGTCGAAGCCGGTCTTCTCCTCGCGCGCAGGGTCGGGCGCCTGCTCCGGCGAGCTCGGTGTGTCCCCGTCCAGGTAGTACGGCGTCGGGTTCAGGAAGTACTCGCTCTGCACGCCGAGACTCGGAACCACCGGCCGCATGGCGCCGAGCGCGGTGAACCCCGGCGAGGTGGTCAGCTTGTCGAACGCCACCGCCACCTCGACGCGCGGGTCGACCGCCTGCACGTACGAGATCGCGGTCGCGCCGAGCGAGTGGCCGACGATCGCGAGCCGGGTCGTGCGGCCCGGGGTCACGGTGTGGGTGTCGGGCGAGCGGTCGAACTGCTGCCACAGCGGGTCGTAGGAGCCCGCGCCGTACGGATGCTGGGGCGTCGAGAGGAGGTAGGAGATGGCGTCCTCGGTGCCGAAGACGAAGTTCGACGCCTGCTGGAACGGCACGCCGGGACACCCGGTCGTCTCGCCCGGGACCGGAGTCGCCGCGGGGTTGCAGAACGGGAGAGTCGAGCCGCCCTCGTGTGGCAGCGTCTCGCTGGTGCCCTGCCCCTGCACGTCGTAGGTCATGACGAGGTAGCCGCGCTCGGCGAGGTCCTCGGCCGCCCACCAGTACATGCCGGAGCTGCCCTGGATCGAGCCGGTGGTGATGACGACGGCCGGGTACGGCGCGTGCAGTGCGGCCCCGGTGTACGGGTCGTGGGCGCCGGCCAGCGGGGTGAACAGGTCTCCCCGGATCAGCGCGCCGTAGCGGTTGGTGTAGCTGATCGGCGTGATGTGGCCGCGGGTGCCGTTCCACCCGGCCCGCAGCGGGTTTCCGACGTTCCAGCCCGGCACCAGCTGGCCCGGGTCGAGCACCGGGTGCGTCGGCGTGGCGGCCTGGGCGAGCAGCTGCTTCTCGTAGGCGGGTCCTATCTGCTGCGCCAGCGCGGTCAGGTACGTCGGGGTGAGCTGGCCGCCGGGGCCGGTCTGCCGGCCGTACGCGGCCGCCACGTTCTGCGCGTCCCGCAGGAGGTACGCGGGCGAGCCGGGCGCGGGCGCGGCGGCGCCGGGCGCGCTCCCGGGCGACGAGGCCGCGGCAGGAAGCACCCCGAAGACGACGGCCGCGGCCGCGGCCGGGGCGAGCAGGAGCAGGCGGGTACGCGGTCGCATGCCCGGTCAACGACGACCCGCCGGCCCCGACACGGCCGCGACGTGCTGCGGCCCCGCCCCGGTGATCCGGGACGGGGCCGCCAGCAGTCCTTGCGGGTCGCTCGGTCAGGCTCCGGCCTTCTCGAGCTTCGCCATCTCGGCCGCCACCATCGCGTGGTGCTCCTCCTCGGCCTTCTTGGCGGCGCGCGGGTCCCAGAACCCGGCCATGAGGAAGATCAGCGGCAGGAACACGATCTCACCGCCGATGGCGATCCAGAAGTAGTTCATCCACTGACCCGGCTCCTTGGCCTGCTCCGCCTGCACGGTCGGGGCGTTCTTGGCCAGGTAGTCGAGGGACGTCGCCAGCTTGGCGTTGCCCTGCGGCGTACCCACCGCCGTCAGCGCGGCGAAGTTCGCCGCCCCGAGGGCCTTCGGCGCGGTCGTGCCGAACAGCGTGGTCACCGACTTCGGCACCTTGGACAGAGCGATGAGGTCGTTCAGCGCATCGCTCTGCGACACCCCGAGCTTCTGCGAGATCTCGCCCAGCGCCGTGCTGAGCGCCGACGCGTTCGTCGGGTCACTGGAGAGCGTGGCCAGCGTCTGGGGGTCGATCGCCGCTGCCGTGGTCAGCTCGGACTTGTACTTCGCGCCCTCGGTCTGGATCTGGCCGACGAGCGCCGAGTTCGCGGCCACCGCGCTGAGGACACCGCCGACCGTCGTCGCCCCGTCGGGGGTCTGGACCGGCGTCTTGTCCGCGAGCGACGCGGTGATGACCCCGCCCTTCTCGATCACGGGGGTCACCGAGGTCACGATGTGCGGCAGGATCACGACGACGATCGCGATCACGATGCGGATGATGAAGCCCCAGACGGCGAGGCCGGTCGCGGTCAGGGCCGGGTTGTGCTTCTCGACGGTCTCGGTGAACGACGCCATCCAGGGTGCGAACGCGAAGGCCAGCGAGACCGACAAAAGAACCAGGGTGACGATGACGAAGACGTGGCTGGGGGCGTAGTAGTTCGATCCCCCGGCCGCCTTGGCGTACTTCGCCAGCACACCCTTGTCGGTGACGTGGAGCGAGAACAGCGTGGTGAACGCGATCGCGCCCAGCGCGCCGAAGACCATGAACGGCTTGCGGACGCGCGCCTTGTCCGACAGGTAGCCGATGACGATCAGGCCACCGGCGTCGAACGCCCAGAACCAGTTGCCGATGCCGTTGGCCTGCGAGGCGGTGTAGCCGAAGACGGTCTGGAAGAAGATCGGGAAGAAGCCGACGGCAATGTAGTAGATGATGAGGAACACGGCGATCGCGAACGCCGAGGCGATCACGTCGATGTGCATCATCTGCTTGAACGGGTTGCGGATGCCCGCCGCCAGTTCCTCGTCCGTGAAGCCCTGGGCTCGGGCCTCGATGAGCAGCTTGTCCTTCTCCGAGACCATCAGCTGGTCGCGCAGCGCCGGGGACAGCTCGCGCAATCCGACGAACGCGATGAACCACACGACTAGCCCGACGATGCCGCAGATGACGTACTCGTAGTGCCAGCCGAACGGCTTGGCCGCACGTGCGTCCGTGAACGTCGGGGTGACGACGGCGCTGACGACGAGGGAGCCGATGACCGGGCCGAGCGTCCAGAACCCCATCGCCGACGCTCGCCCGAGCTGCGGGCTGAAGTCGCGGATCAGGGCGGGTGTCGCCACCAGGATGATGCCCTCGACGAAGCCGATCGCGACGAAGATGACGGCAAGGGCGATCTCCGAGTGCGCCTGCGGGACCGCGATGAGCACCAGCAGGCCGGTGATCAACGTGCCGGCGGTCACGATGTTCGCCCGGCCGTACCGGTCGGCGAGACCGGCGATGGCGGAGGCGATGGCGCCGGCGACCGAGGCGACCACCGTGATGTTCACGTAGTAGACGAACGACATGTGCAGGTCGCGCAGGATCTCGGTCGCGACACCGCCGGCGACGTACTGCTCGTAGTAGAGCACGATCGTGATGAGCACGACGATGCCGAGCGAGGTGTACCGCGTCAGGTTGTTCGGATACCGGTGCAGTTGCCGGTTCCAGAGCCGTTCGATCGGACTGATCACCGGCTCTGCGCCGGCTGTTTCGTAGGCGGCGGTCATACCGTCCCTCTCCGTACGCGGGGATGGGGTGGACCGGGCGCAGGGCTCGGACCGAACGGCACTCTGTTCTCTTTCGCCGCCAGTGACAAGCATTACGAGCGATTCCCGCGAGATTCCTCCTGGTTACTCGCGAGTTCGTAACCTGGGCGATATCTGCCGGGCGTGCTCCGCCGCCGGACGCCGCACCGGTCGGCCCTGGCTTCACCCGGTTCGTCCGCGTACGGGCTATTCGTCGTCGGTGCGGTAGCCCAGGTTCGGCGCCAGCCAGCGCTCGGCCTCGGCCATCGTCCAGCCCTTGCGCCGGGCGTAGTCCTCGACCTGGTCGCGGCCGATGCGGCCGACGACGAAGTACTGGGACTGCGGGTGCGAGAAGTACCAACCACTCACCGACGCCCCCGGCCACATCGCCATGTGGTCGGTCAGCTCGATGCCGGTGTTCGCCTTGACGTCGAGCAGCTCCCAGAGGGTGGCCTTCTCGGTGTGCTCCGGGCACGCCGGGTAGCCGGGTGCCGGACGGGTGCCGACGTACTTCTCCTTGATCAGGGCCTCGTTGTCCAGGTGCTCGTCCGGCTGGTAGCCCCACAGCTCGGTACGGACCCGCTCGTGCAACCGCTCCGCGAACGCCTCGGCGAGTCGGTCGGCGAGCGACTCGAGCAGGATCGCGCTGTAGTCGTCGTTGGCCGCCTTGAACGCCATGATCCGCTCGGTGATGCCGAGGCCGGCGGTCACCGCGAAGGCGCCCACCCAGTCGCGCAGCCCCGTCTCCTTGGGCGCGACGAAGTCGGCGTTCGAGCGGTGCGGCACGCCGGGCCGGTGCTCGGACTGCTGCCGGACGTGGTGCAGGACGGCGCGCACCTCGGTCCGGGACTCGTCGGTGTAGATCTCGGTGTCGTCGCCGACGCCGGCCGCGGGGAACAGGCCGACGACGCCGGCCGCGGTCAGCCACCGCTCGGCGACCACCCGGTCGAGCATCTCCTGGGCCTCGCCATAGAGCTTGCGGGCGGCCTCGCCCGACGCGGGGTTGCTGAGGATGTCGGGGAACTTGCCCTTCATCTCCCAGGCGTTGAAGAACGGCTGCCAGTCGATGTACTCCCGCAGCTCGCCGAGCGGGTAGTCGCGGAAGGCCCGGACGTTCTGCACCGGGGTCGTGGACGCGCGGTAGTCGTCGGTGTGCGCGTCGAGCAGCTGCTGGGAGATGAGGCGCGGCCGCTGCGGGCGGTAGTCGCTCCAGTCGATCGGCGTGCGGTTCTCCCGAGCGGCCGCCAGCGGCAGGATCGGGCTGCCCTCGCTGCGGGCCGCGTGCCGCTCGCGAAGCGCGTCGTAGTCGGTCTGGATCTCGGCGAGCAGCTTCGGGCGCTGCTCGTCCGACAGCAGCGCGGCGACGACCGGCACCGACCGGGAGGCGTCCTTCACCCACACGACCGGGCCGTGGTACTTCTTGTCGATCTTCACGGCGGTGTGGGCGCGGGACGTCGTCGCGCCGCCGATGAGCAGCGGGATGTCCAGGCCCTGACGCTCCATCTCGGCCGCGAAGTCGGCCATCTCCTCGAGCGACGGGGTGATCAGCCCGGACAGGCCGATGGCATCGGCGTCGTGCTCCTTCGCGGCGTCGAGGATCTTCTGCGCCGGCACCATGACGCCGAGGTCGACGACGTCGTAGTTGTTGCACTGCAGGACGACGCCGACGATGTTCTTGCCGATGTCGTGGACGTCCCCCTTGACCGTCGCCATCACCACGGTGCCGTTGCTGCGGCCGGCGTCCTCGGGCTCCTTGCCCGCCTCGATGAACGGGATGAGGTAGGCGACCGCCTTCTTCATCACCCGCGCGGACTTCACGACCTGCGGCAGGAACATCTTGCCGGACCCGAACAGGTCGCCGACGACGTTCATCCCGGCCATCAGCGGGCCTTCGATGACCTCGATCGGCTTGCCGCCGCGCGCCTCGATCTCGACGCGCAGCTCCTCGGTGTCGGTCTCGGCATAGTCGTCGATGCCCTTCACCAGCGCGTGCGTGATGCGTTCGGCGACCGGCAGGGACCGCCAGGCGTCGTCGGCGCCCTGCGTCTCCGAACCCGCGCCGGCGAACTCCTCGGCGATCTCCAGCAGCCGCTCGGCGGCGTCCGGCCGCCGGTTGAGGACGACGTCCTCGATGCGCTCGCGGAGCCGCTCGTCGACCTGGTCGTAGACGACGAGCGCCCCGGCGTTGACGATGCCCATGTCCATGCCCGCGCCCACGGCGTGGAACAGGAACACGGCGTGGATCGCCTCGCGTACCGCGTTGTTGCCGCGGAACGAGAACGACACGTTGGACACGCCGCCGGACACCAGCGCGTGCGGCAGGTTCGCCTTGATCCATCGGGTGGCCTCGATGTAGTCGAGGCCGTAGCTCGCGTGCTCCTCGATGCCGGTGGCCAGCGCGAAGATGTTCGGGTCGAAGATGACGTCCTCGGCGGGGAAGCCGACCTCGTCGACGAGGATGCGGTACGCACGCTCGCAGATGGCGGTCTTGCGCTCGAAGCTGTCGGCCTGGCCCTCCTCGTCGAAGGCCATCACCACGACCGCGGCGCCGTACTTCCGGCACAGCCGGGCCTGCTCGCGGAACTTCTCCTCGCCCTCCTTCATGGAGATCGAGTTGACGATCGGCTTGCCCTGCAGGCAGCGCAGCCCGGCCTCGATCACCGCGAACTTCGAGGAGTCGACCATGACCGGCACGCGGCTGATGTCCGGCTCGCTCGCGATCAGCTTGCAGAACCGGTCCATCGCGGCGACGCCGTCGATCATCCCCTCGTCCATGTTGACGTCGATCACCTGCGCGCCGTTCTCGACCTGCTGGCGCGCGACCGACAGGGCCGCGGGGTAGTCACCGTCGCGGATGAGGCCCCGGAACCGGGCCGACCCGGTGATGTTGGTCCGCTCCCCGACGTTCACGAACAGCGAGTCGTCGTCGATGGTGAGCGGCTCGAGTCCCGACAGGCGACAGGCCGCCGGCCGCTCGGGCGGCACGCGCGGGCTCACGCCCACCACCAGGTCGGCCATCGCCGCGGTGTGCTCGGGCGTCGTGCCGCAGCACCCGCCGAGCAGGTTCACCAGACCGCTCTCGGCGAACTCGCGGACGATGGCGGCCGTCTGCCCGGCGGTCTCGTCGTACTCGCCGAACGCGTTGGGCAGGCCCGCGTTGGGATAGCAGGACACGAACGTGTCGGCGACGCGGGAGATCTCGGCGAGGTACGGGCGCATGTCCTTCGCGCCGAGCGCGCAGTTCAGCCCGACCAGCAGCGGGCGCGCATGCCGGACGGAGTTCCAGAACGCCTCGGTGACCTGGCCGGAGAGGGTACGGCCGGACGCGTCGGTGATCGTCCCGGAGATCATCACCGGCCACCGGCGGCCGCGCTCCTCGAACAGGGTCTCCAGCGCGAAGATCGCCGCCTTGGCGTTCAGCGTGTCGAAGATCGTCTCGACGAGGAGCAGGTCCGCGCCGCCGTCGACCAGGCCGTTCGCCTGCTCGAGGTACGCGGCGGCGAGCTCCTCGAAGCTGACGTTGCGCGCCCCGGGGTCGTTCACGTCCGGGGAGATCGAGGCCGTGCGGTTGGTCGGCCCGAGCGAGCCCGCGACGAAGCGGGGCCTCGACGGGTCGGCCGCGGTGGCCTCGTCGCACGCAGCCCTCGCCAGCCGCGCGGCCTCGACGTTCATCTCGTACGCGAGGTCCGACATGCCGTAGTCGGACAGCGAGATCCGCTGCGCGTTGAAGGTGTTGGTCTCGATGAGGTCGGCGCCCGCGTCGAGGTAGGCCCGGTGGATCGCGCGGATCACGTCCGGCTGGGTCAGCGTCAGCAGGTCGTTGTTCCCGCGCACGTCGCTCGGCCAGTCGGCGAAGCGCTCGCCGCGGAAGTCGGCCTCCGCCAGCGACTGGCGCTGGATCATGGTGCCCATCGCGCCGTCGAGCACCACGATGCGGCTCGCCAGGATCGCGCGCAGCTCCTCGGTCGCGTCCGGGCGGATCGTGGGCTCGGGCACGGGCAATCCTCGACAGTTGGGGTGGCGGAAACCCCATGATAGGCGGCGTGTCGCGCCGAATACCGGCGGTGTCAGCGGACCTCGGGTGGCCGGGGAACGACGGCGGTGAGCAGCGGGGCGAGGACCAGCACGATCGCGAGGCCGATCAGCAGGCCCACGAGCGGCCGACCGGGGTGGGCCAAACCCGTCGCGATGAGCACGGAGGTCGCCGCCGCGGGCGCGTGGTGGGCGTCGAACAGCTCCAGCGCCAGCAGCGTGAGCCCGACCGCCACCGCGGTCGCCGCCACCTGCCGCCCGGTGACGTGGCCGAGCCGCGCCGCGGACGGCTCGTGCCAGAGCCCGAACGCGGCAATGGTGGCCAGAGCGATGGCGACGGCCGTGAGGTGCCCCACCAGCGCGACCTCGAACCGGGCCGCCTTCTCCTCCGGGTGCGCCAGCAGCTGGTACGCGGTGGGCCCGACCGTCGCCGTGAGCAGCGGCCACGCCAGCAGCCGGTCGGGGACGCCGACGGCGACGAGGACGACGGCGGCGAGCAGCAGCAGCCGGAAACCACGCAGCAGCCGCCGCCGGGCCAGCCGTGGCGACACCGCCCACGGAGCGCGCACGCGTTGCATGGCCCGTCCTTGCCCGCTGGCCCGCCGCGCCGAACGGGCCGAGGATCGAGCAATGGCCCAACGTCCGCTGCCCAGCCCCGTCGTCCTCGCTCCCCGCGACGTGAGCGTGGACGTCCGGGCGTTGCGCCGTGACCTCGAGGCACGCGTCGACGGCGAGGTCCGCTTCGACCCCGGCAGCCGGGGTGCGTACAGCACCGACGCGTCGAACTACCGGCAGGTGCCACTCGGTGTGGTGATCCCCCGTACGGTCGAGGCCGGGGTGGCCGCGGTCGCGGCGTGCCGGCGGCACCGGGCGCCGGTCGTGTCGCGCGGCGGCGGCACGAGCCTGGCCGGGCAGGCGTGCAACGTGGCCGTGGTGCTCGACTGGTCGAAGCACTGCCGCGGCGTCGTGTCCGTCGACCCCGCGGGACGCCGCTGCGTCGTCGAGCCGGGCATCGTGCTCGACGAGCTCAACGCCGCGTTGCGCCCGCACGGGCTGATGTTCGGGCCCCGGCCGGCCACCCACGACCGCTGCACGCTCGGCGGGATGATCGGCAACAACGCCTGCGGCGCCACCGCGCAGGCGTACGGGAAGACTTCCGACAACGTGCGCCGCCTCGAGGTGCTCCTCGCCGACGGCACCCGCCTGTGGGTGGGCCCGACCGGCGACGCGGCGTACGCCGCCGTCCTGGCGGAAGGCGGGCGGCCGGCCGAGCTCTACGCGGGCCTGCGCGCGCTGCGCGACACGTACGCCGAGGAGATCCGGCGCCGCTACCCCGACATCCCGCGGCGGGTGTCGGGCTACAACCTCGACGACCTGCTGCCCGAGCGGGGGTTCGACGTCGCGCGCCTGCTCGTCGGCAGCGAGGGCACGCTGGCGACGGTCCTGCACGCCGAGCTGGCGCTGGTGCCGGTGCCCGCGGCGCGCGCCCAGGTCGTGCTCGGCTACCCCGACCTGCCGGCGGCGGCCGACGCCGCGGCCGGGATCACGCCGTACGGGCCGGAGCAGGTCGAGGGCATCGACGCGCACGCGGTGCGTACCGACCGCACCCGGCGCCTGCACCCGCAGGTGCTCGAGGCGCTGCCGCGCGGCGAGGCCTGGCTGCTGGTGGTGTTCACCGGCGACACGCAGGCCGAGGCCGACGCGAAGGTGGACGCGCTGCTGGCCGACCTCACCGGCCACGACGGCGGCGGCCCGTCCGCCCGGCGCTACGACGACCCGGTGGAGGTACGGGCGCTGGCCGCCGTCCGCGAGGACGCCCTCGGCGCGACCAGCCACCCGCCGGGCCGGCCGGACGCGTGGGCCGGCTGGGAGGACGCGGCGGTGCCGCCGGCGCGGCTCGGCGACTACCTGCGCGACCTGCTGGCCCTGTACGCGGAGTTCGGCTTCACCGACGCGGCCGTGTACGGGCACTTCGGGCACGGCTGCGTGCACAGCCGCGTCCCGTTCGACCTGGTGACGGCCGACGGCGTCGACGCCTTCCACCGGTTCGTCCGGCGGGCGGCGGCCCTCGTCAGCGCGTACGGGGGCTCGTACTCGGGCGAGCACGGCGACGGCCAGGCCCGCGCCGAGCTGCTGCCGGCGATGTTCGGCGACGAGATCGTGCGCGCGTTCGAGGAGACCAAGGCGCTGTTCGACCCGGACGGCCGGATGAACCCCGGCAAGGTCGTCCGGCCGCGGCCGATGACCGGCGACCTGCGGCTGGGTGCGGACTGGTCCCCCGCGATGACCGAGACGTTCTTCGGCTTCCCGGACGACGACGGGCGGTTCGACCGGGCCGTCGGCCGGTGCGTGGGCGTCGGGCGGTGCCGGCACGACGACGGCGGCGTCATGTGCCCGTCGTACATGGTCACCCGCGAGGAGGAGCACTCCACGCGGGGGCGCGCGCGGCTGCTGTTCGAGATGCTCGGCGGGCACGCGGACTCGGCGATCACGGACGGCTGGCGCTCGGCGGAGGTCCGCGACGCGCTCGACCTGTGCCTGGCCTGCAAGGGCTGCAAGCGCGACTGCCCGGTCGAGGTCGACATGGCCACGATGAAGGCGGAGTTCCTCGCCCAGCACTACCGGCGGCGGCTGCGGCCCCGGGCGCACTACGCGATGGGCTGGCTGCCCGCGGTCGCGCAGGCGGCCGCCCGGGCGCCGCGCCTGGTCAACGCCGTCTCGCGCTCCTCGTTGCTGCACCCCGCTCTGTGCGCCGCGGGCGGCATCGACCCGCGCCGGTCGATTCCGGTGTTCGCCGAGCAGACCTTCCAGGCCTGGTACGCCGGGCGGCCCCGGCCGGCCGTCGGCCCGCGCGGCGAGGTGGTGCTGTGGCCGGACACCTTCACCAACCACTTCGCCCCGCACATCGGGCAGGCGGCGGTGTCGGTCCTCGAGGAGGCCGGCTATGCCGTGGCGGTGCCGACGCAGCCGCTGTGCTGCGGGCTGACGTGGGTCTCGACCGGACAGCTGGGGATCGCGCGGCGCGTCCTGCGCCGCACGGCGTCCGCGCTCGCGCCGTACCTGGACCGAGGAGCGCGCGTGGTCGGCCTCGAGCCGAGCTGCACGGCCGTGTTCCGGTCGGACGGGCGTGAGCTGCTGCCACGGGACCGGTCCGTGCGCCGGCTCGGCGAGCGGACGGTGACCCTCGCGGAGCTGCTCCGCCACCACACCGGCGGCTGGCGGCCGCCGGCCGTCGGCGGGGCGGCGGTCGCGCAGACCCACTGCCACCAGCACGCGGTGCTCGGGTACGACGACGATGCGGCCCTCCTGCGGGAGGCCGGCGTCGAGCTCGACGTGCTCGACGCCGGATGCTGCGGCCTGGCCGGAAACTTCGGCTTCGAGCGCGGGCACTACGACGTGTCGATGGCGTGCGCCGAGCGGGTGCTGTTCCCGGCGGTCCGTGCTGCCGCGCCGGCGACGCGCGTGCTCGCCGACGGCTTCAGCTGCCGTACGCAGATCGAGCAGGGCGAGACCGGGCGCGTGCCGGTGCATCTCGCGGAGGTGCTGGCCCAGGGCCTACGCAGCGTGATGTGACCCATCCCGCACGCGTTCCGTGCATGGCCCCGGTCGGTGCGGCAAGACCGGAGGTATCCCCTCCGACGAAAGTGAGTGATCACGCCATGCCCACCGTCCCGAACGTCAGCCCCGGCAACGTGCGCGGCCTCGTCGGCAAGCTCGTCGGCGTGTACGAGGAGATCGTCGGCAGCCTGCTGTCCAACGACCGCCTGAAGAAGCGTGGCCAGCTGCACCAGAAGGCCGCGGACAAGCGGCTCGACGCGCTCGAGCACGGCGCGAAGGCGGCCAAGCACGAGGCCACGGCCACCGCCGCGGAGCAGGGCGAGCGCACCGCCCAGAAGTCGAAGCAGACCGCCTGACGAAAGGAGACACCCATGAGCCTCATCGAGCAGGCGAAGGGCAACATCAAGGACAAGGTCGGCCAGGTCACGAACAACGACGACCTGCAGGCCGAGGGCGAGGCCCAGCAGGAGAAGGGCGAGGCCGAGACCAAGGCCACCGCCGAGAAGAGCAAGGCACAGGCCGACGAGAAGCAGGCCGACGCTCTCGACCGGCAGGCCGACCACCTCTGAGCTCTGCGTACGAGACGGGGCGATCACCGACAGGTGGTCGCCCCGTTCCTCATGGCGCTCCCGCTCCCTCCCCGCCGAGATGCGCCAGGCAACCACATCTCGGCGCGATCGGCGTACATCTGCCACATCTCGCGGGGATGGGGGTCGAGGCGTACGAGTTCGGTCAGGCGGGGTCGAGCAGGACGCCCGGGTTGAGGATGCCGTGGGGGTCCAGCGCTGCCTTCGCGGCGCGCAGCGCGCCGGCGAACAGGTCCGGGCGCTGCCGGTCGTACTGCGGACGATGCATCCGGCCGACGGCGTGGTGATGGGTGATCGTGCCGCCGCCCTCGAGCACCGCCTCGGCCGCAGCGTGCTTGACCTCGGTCCACATCGCGATCTCGCTGCCCTGCCGGCCGGTGCCCGACCACGAGTAGTACGGCGCGGGACCGTCGGGGTAGACGTGGGTGAACCGGCACGACAGCAGCGGGTCATGGCCGAAGACCTCCCGCAGCGCCCGGCCCATCCGATCACGGACGAGGGCGTCGAACTCCGGCCACCGGTCCCAGGTGATCGCAGTCTCGAAGGTGTCCGCGACCAGGCCGAGGCTCGTCTCCACACCCGGCCGGACGCCGATGAACGCGTCCCGCCAGGCGCCGACCGCGCCGCCGCGGCCGGTGGGGCGGCCCTCCCCGTCCGAGACGGCCACATCGGCGTCGTCGATGTGGCCGCCGCAGTCGCGGGCGATCTCGACGGCCTGGGCGATCGGACCGCGCTGGGACAGGTCCGCCGACTCGAAGCCGATGATCAGCAGTGCCTGAGCGCCGTCGAGGCCGGCCGCGCGGCCGGCCTCGGCGGGATCGAGCAGGCGCAGGTTGGCCGGCCAGAGCTTGGCCTGCACGACGTGCCGGGCCGCTTCGTACCCCTGCTGCCACGAGTCGAAGACCACGCCCGCGGTGGCGCGGAAGGTGGGCCGGCGCTGGATGCGCATCCACGCCTCGGTGACGATCCCGAGGATGCCCTCGCTGCCGAGCACGAGCCGGTCCGGCGACGGGCCGGCGCCGGACCCCGGCAGACGTCGTGACTCCCACCAGCCCTGCGGTGTGAGCATCCGTACGGACTCGACGAAGTCGTCGATGTGCGTGTGGTTGGTGGCGTAGTGCCCACCGGACCGCGTGACGATCCAGCCGCCGAGCGAGGAGAAGCGGAAGGACTGCGGGAAGTGGCGCAGCGTGTAGCCCTGCGGCCGCAGCTGGTCCTCGAGGTGTGGCCCGAAGACCCCGGCCTGGATGCGGGCGGCGCGGGAGGTCTCGTCGATCTCCAGCACCTGGTCGAGCCGGTCGAGGGCGATGGTCACGACCGCGTCGGCCTCGGGCGGGTTCACGCCCCAGACCACCGACGACCCGCCGCCGTACGGGACGACCACGTGGCCGGCGCCGTCGCACCAGTCGAGGGTCTGTTCGAGCTCGGCCTCGCTGCGCGGGTGCGCGACCACGTCCGGCGGGTTCGGGAACTCGAGGTTGAAGGCGTGCGTCCGGTCGGTGAAGGCGGCGCCGTACGCGTGGAACGCCCGCTCCCACGTGTCGGTGGTGCACCAGTCCGCGACGCCGTCCGGCACCCGGACGCGCGGCGCCCGCAGCTCGGCGTCGGCGAGGTCGGGGACCGGCCCCGGCTCGATCGGCGTACCGGCCCGCTCGGACAGGTGGCGGGCCAGCCCGGCGCGGTCGGCGTCGGTCGGCTCCTCCGACTCCAGGCACCAGGCCCAGAACGACCGGCGCCCGGTGGCTGCGGTGGGGGCGGCCACGGCCGTCAGCTGCCCTCGAAGCGGGGTTCCCGCTTCTCCAGGAACGAGCGCATGCCCTCCTGGAAGTCCTTCGTCGCCACCAGCGGCAGCAGCTGCTGGTAGACGCGCTGGACGTGCGGGGTGAAGCCCTCCTCGGCGCCGTACCGCAGCATCCGCTTGGCGGCGCGGACCGCGAGCGGCGCGTTCGCGGCGATCCGCCGGCCCAGGTCGACGGCGGCGTCGACGACCTCGCCGTCCGGGACGACGCGGCTGACCAGGCCGAGCTCGAGCAGCCGGTCGGCGGTGAGGGTCTCGGCGGTGAAGAAGATCTCGGCCGCGACCGAGGCGCCGACCAGCCGCGGCAGCAGCCAGGTGCCGCCGGACTCGGGGAGGATCCCGCGCTTGACGAACGCGGGGGCGACCTTCGCCGATGCCGCCGCGAGCCGGATGTCGCAGCCGAGCGCGAGGTCCATGCCGTACCCGGCGGCGCCGCCGTTCAGCGCGCAGATCGTCGGCACGTCGATCTCGTGCAGGACGACCGGCGGCGTGCTGCGGACGTTCAGCTCGCCCGACCGCGGCGTGAAGTCCAGGCCGTCGCCCGAGGTCTGCTCGGCGAGGTCGAGGCCGGCGCAGAACGCGCGGCCGGCGCCGGTGATCACCACCGCGCGGACGTCTCGGTCCGCGTCGGCCGCGAGC
Organism: Mycobacteriales bacterium; assembly: GCA_036379355.1. Classification (GTDB taxonomy): domain Bacteria; phylum Actinomycetota; class Actinomycetes; order Mycobacteriales; family CAJCIY01; genus CAJCIY01. The sequence continues at coordinate 17,149 of DASVGV010000103.1, forward strand.
AGGGCCGCCGAGAGCTCGGCCAGCATCGGCCCGCTGATGGTGTTCATCCGGTCGGGGCGGTTGAGGGTGACGACCCGGACGCCGTCGGTCGTCTCGGTCAGGACCTGCTCGGGCATGCCGGCCTCCTCGGTTCGGTCCGGCGACCGTACCCCGGCTCAGGCGGGGTAGCGGCGGGTACGGGGACCCGCTCGGAGCACCTGCGAGGGCACGGTGTGCCCGACGAGGCGCTCGGCGTCCGCCGACGCCTCCAGCAGCGCCGGCAGGTCTATGCCGGTGTCGATGCCCATGTCCTCGACCATGTGGACGAGGTCCTCGGTCACCACGTTGCCGGTCGCACCGGGCGCGAACGGGCACCCGCCGAGCCCGCCGACCGAGGCGTCGAAGTCGGTGACGCCCATCTGGAGTCCGATGAGGACGTTCGCCAGACCCGTACCGCGCGTGTTGTGGAAGTGCAGGTTCAGCGGCAGGTCGGGCAGCGCGGACCGGGTCTCGCCGACGAGGGCGGCGACCCGTCCCGGCGTCCCCATGCCGGTGGTGTCGCCGTAGGCGATCTGGTCGGCCCCGAGCGAGGCGGCGGTCTTGGCCACCCACAGCGACCGGTCGACGGGCACGTCGCCCTCGAACGGGCAGCCGAAGGCGGTCGACACCACCACCTGGACGGTGGCGCCGGCGTCGTGCGCGGCGGCGATGATCTCGGCGATCTGGTCGAGCGACTCGCCGGTGGACCGGTTCACGTTCTTGCGGTTGTGCGTCTCGGAGGCGGACACCACGACGTTCAGCTCGGGGACGCCGAGCGACAGCGCCCGCTGCGCGCCGCGCATGTTCGGCACGAGCGCGCTGTAGTGGATGCCCTGCGACCGGTCCAGCGCCGCCCACACCTCCTCGGCGTCGGCCATCGCCGGCACCGCCTTCGGCGACACGAACGAGCAGGCCTCGATCCGCTTGACGCCGGTCAGCGCCAGGGCCCGTACCAGCTCGATCTTGGCGTCGGTCGGCATCGGCGGCTCGGTCTGCAGGCCGTCGCGGGGCGCCACCTCGCGCAGGCTGATCGCGGCCGGCAGGTCACTCACGGAAGCCACCTCCGGCGAACTCGGTGATCACCGGGACGAGCTGGTCCGGCGCGTCCTCCTGCAGGAAGTGCGCGGCACCCGTGACGGTCTGGTGGCGCAGGCCCTGCGTCCCGGGAATGTTCTTCAGCAGCGGCGCGTCGCCGCCCTTGGTGATCGGGTCGCTGTCGGAGAACGCGCACAGGAACGGCCTGTCGAACCGGCGCATCACCTCCCACGCCTCCTGCTGCCTCGGTGTCTCGACATTGTCGGGCGACTGCGGGATCAGCCCGGGCAGGGCACGCGGTCCCGCCTTGTACGAGGGGTCCGGGAACGGCGCCTCGTACGCCGCGATCTCCGCGGCGGACAGCTCGCGCTTGCAGCCGCCCTTGACCAGGAAGCCGACCGGCAGGTCCTCCGTCTTCTGGACGAAGTCGTAGAAGGCCCACCAGGCCTCGCCCATCCGGTGCTCGCCGTCGGGCAGCCCGGTGTTCGCCGCGACCACGCGGGCGAACCGGTCCGGCCGGGCCGCCACCAGCCGCAGCCCGATGAGGCCGCCCCAGTCCTGGCAGAACAGCGTGATGTCGGTGAGGCCGAGGGCGTCGAAGACGAGCGACGACGTCCACGCGACGTGGCGGGCGTACGTGTGGTCGCTCATCAGCGCCGGCTTGTCGCTGCGGCCGAACCCGACGAGGTCGGGGGCAACGACCCGAAAGCCCTGCGCGACAAGGGGTCCGACCATGTGCCGGTAGAGGTACGACCACGTCGGCTCGCCGTGCATGAGCAGCACGACCGGGCCGGATCCCTCGTCGACGTACGCCATCCGCACGGTGTGGCCCTCGGCGTCGACGACGTCCGCGTAGTGGGGGGCGAAGTTCCAGCCGGGTAGCGCGTCGAAAGAGCTGTCAGGCGTACGCAGCAGGTCCATCGGTCGATCGTGCCACGCCGTCGAGACGCTCGGCCTCCTGCACCAGGTCGTAGACGGTGCGCTGCACGCGCTCGACCCGCGGCACGTCGCTGAGCACCACCTGCCCGCGCTCGCCGGCGCTCTCGACGATCAGCGTGCCCGACCGGAAGAGGCGCTCGACGATGGTGTGGCGGAAGGTCACGTCGTTGACGCGGTTCAGCGGCACGTCCCGTCCGTTGCGGGCGACGACTCCCTCCCGCAGCACGATCCGGCGGGTGGTGATCACGTAGTGCGTCGTCGTCCAGCGCAGGTACGGCAGCAGGCTGAACCAGACGAGGAGCACGAGGGCCACGACGACGATCGCGAGGCGCAGCCACCGCTGCACCGACCAGTCGGGGACGAGCTCGACGAGGAACGCGGCGACGCCCACGGTGACCGGCACCCGGGCCAGCGGCAGCGCCAGCGCGCGCCAGTGCGGGTGCAGGTCGAGGACGACCTCCTCGCCCTCCGACAGCAGGCCGCGCGGGTACGCCACGGCACCAGTCTGAATCAACTCCCGCGAGATGTCGCAGATTGACGCGTCTCGCTCGGCAGGCCGCACCCTTGCCACATCTCGAGCTCTCAGCGCAGGTGGACGACGTCCCCGGCGGCGTACGCCGTGGCTGCGCCGGCCGCATCGGCCACGACCAGCCGGCCGTCGTCGTCGACCGCCGTCGCCGTCCCCGTGCTGACCGTGCCGTCGGGCAGGTGCACGGTCACCTCCCGGCCGAGGGTGGCGCACAGATCCCGGTAGTCGGCACGGGAGGCGTCGTCCGCCAGTGCCCGCAGGATCGCCCGCAGCAGCGTGAGCCGGTCGGCGGTGCCGCCGGCCAGCAGCACGGACGTCGACGGCCGGTCCGGCGGCAGCTCGTCCGCCCGCGTCGAGACGTTCAGGCCGATGCCGAGCACGACGTGACCGGCGGCGACCTCGGCGAGGATGCCGCAGATCTTGCGGTCGCGTACGAGGACGTCGTTGGGCCACTTGAGGCGTGCGTCCAGGCCTGCGGCCGACGACAGCGCCCGGCAGACCGCGACCCCCGCCAGCAGCGGCACCCACGGCGAGGGCGGCACGGTGAGCAGCGCCGAGAACGTGAGCCCGGCCCGCGGCGGTGACGTCCAGGTGCGCCCCAGCCGGCCGCGGCCCTGCACCTGCTCCTCCGCCACGAGCACCAGGCCGGCCGGCTCGCCGGCCCGCGCCCGAGCGGCGACGTCGGCGTTCGTCGACCCGGTGGCCTCCACGACCTCGACCCGCCAGCCGCCGCCCACGACGACATCGCGCAGCGGCGGGCGCGACAGATCGGTCCACTCGCCGCCGGCCACGCCCGGCAGTCTGCCGCGTACCGGTGCGCCGGTAGTCTTCGGCGCATGGCAGCCGAGCCGGCCGTGACGGCATCAACCCCCGACATCCACACCACCGCCGGCAAGCGCGAGGCGCTGCGGATCAAGTACGACGAGTCCCTGCACGCGGGCTCGGAGGCGGCGCTGCAGAAGCGGCGCGACGCCGGCAAGAAGACGGCCCGGGAGCGCATCGAGGCCCTGCTCGACGAGGGCTCGTTCGTCGAGACCGACGCGCTCGCCCGCCACCGCAGCCGCGAGTTCGGGATGGAGAAGAAGCGGCCCACCGGCGACGGCGTGATCACCGGGTACGGCACCGTCGACGGCCGCCCGGTCTGCGTGTTCAGCCAGGACGCGACGGTGTTCGGCGGCGCGCTCGGCGAGGTCTACGGCGAGAAGATCGTGAAGGTCATGGACCTCGCGCTCAAGACCGGCTGCCCCGTCATCGGCATCAACGAGGGCTCCGGCGCCCGCATCCAGGAAGGGATCATGGGCCTGGCGCTGTACGGCGACATCTTCTACCGCAACGTCCTCGGCTCCGGCGTCGTCCCGCAGATCAGCCTCATCCTCGGCAACTGCGCCGGCGGGCACGTCTACTCCCCCGCCCTCACCGACTTCACCCTCATGGTCGACCAGCAGTCCGCGATGATGATCACCGGCCCGGACGTGATCAAGACGGTGACCGGCGAGGACGTGACGATCGAGGACCTCGGCGGCGCGCGGGCGCACAACTCCAAGAGTGGCGTCGCGCACTTCATGTCCGAGTCCGAGGACGACGCCCTCGAGCTGACCAAGAACCTGCTGTCGTTCCTGCCGTCGAACAACCTCAGCGACCCGCCGGCGTACGACGCGCCCGACGCGACCGGCGACGAGCTCCCCGAGCTGGACGCGATCATCCCCGACAGCAACAACGCGCCGTACGACATGAAGAGCGTCATCGAGGCGGTCCTCGACGACGGCGACTTCCTCGAGGTGCAGGAGCTGTGGGCGACCAACATCGTCACCGGCTTCGGCCGGATCGAGGGCCGCAGCATCGGCGTGGTGGCCAACAACCCGGCGTCGTTCGCCGGCACCCTCGACATCGACGCGGCCGAGAAGGCGGCACGGTTCGTCCGTACCTGCGACGCGTTCAACGTGCCGGTGCTCACGTTCTGCGACGTTCCCGGCTACCTGCCCGGCGTCGGCCAGGAGCATCGCGGCATCATCCGGCACGGCGCGAAGCTGCTGTTCGCGTACTCCGAGGCCACCGTCCCGAAGGTCACCGTCATCACGCGCAAGGCCTACGGCGGCGCGTACGTCGTCATGGGCTCCAAGCACCTCGGCGCCGACATCAACCTCGCCTGGCCGACCGCGCAGGTCGCGGTCGTCGGCGCGCAGGGTGCGGTGAACATCATCCGGCGCAAGGAGATCGCCGCGGCGAAGGACCCGGAGGCGGCGCGCGCGCAGTTCATGACCGAGTACGAGGACGCGCTCGCCACCCCGTACATCGCCGCGGAGCGCGGCTTCGTCGACGCGGTCATCGAGCCGTCGCAGACCCGCATCGAGGTGGCGAAGGCGCTGCGGATCCTGCGCGGCAAGCGCGAGACGCTGCCGCCGAAGAAGCACGGGAACATCCCGCTGTGACCGCTTCCGACGCCGCGGAGACCGCGCAGCCGGTGCTGCGCATCGTCCGAGGCGTCCCCGACGGCGTCGACGCCTCGCTCGAGATCGCGGTTCTGACGGCGGTGCTCGCGGCGCGCGGCAGCGCCGGCACCGAACCCGGACCGCGCGTGGCCAGCGCCTGGAACGCCCCGGACCGCCTGCTGGCGAGGTCGATCCATCCCTCGGCGGACGGCTGGCGCCGCTCGGCCCTCCCGCACTAGCGTCGCCCGGACGAGAGGCTCTTCCCATGCCCGAGATCGAGTACGTCACCCTCGCCGCCCACGCCGAGGCGATCAACGGGCTGCTCTACCTGCAGGGCGCAGGGCTGACCGACATCGTGCAACCCAACGACAACAACGGTCAGCCGGGCGTGGTCCACGTCGGCATCGGGGTGTCGATCGTCGTGGGCTGGAACGAGACCGGCCAGTCGTTCCCGATCACGATCAGCGTCGTGGACGAGGACGGCTCGCCGCTGATCAACGCCGGCGGGCAGATCGAGGCCGGACGGCCACCGAACCTCCCGGCCGGCAGCGTGGTGCGCAGCGTGCTCGCCCTGTCGGCGGAGGTCCAGTTCCCCCGCGGCGGTGGGTACGAGGTGCGCGCAGAGCTGGGTGGCGCGACGAAGGCCGTGGCCTTCCGCGTGCACCAGCAGGCCCAGCCCCCCTCCCCGCCGACGCAGGCGGGACCCACCACCTGGCCCACGCCGAGGGCCGACTAAGGACGGCAGGCATGTACGCAGACCGCTGGATCCGCTGCACCGACAAGGACATCGTCGTCCGGGGCTACTACTTCCCCTGGGGCGCCAAGCACATCGCGTACGACCGCATCCAGGACATCACCCGGGTGGCGATGACCTACGCGCGGGGCAAGGGCCGCATCTGGGGCACCGCGTCCCCGACCCTGTGGGCCAGCTTCGACCCGCTGCGGACGCGCAAGTCCACCGCCCTGGTGGTCAACCTCGGGCACATGGTGAAGCCGTTCCTGACGCCCGACGACCCGGACGCGTTCCTCGCCGACGTCCGCGCGCACACCGACGCGCCGGTCCGCGAGGACACCCCCAAGGTCGTCTGACCGGGGTCAGGAGCCCCTGGGCCTGCTGGTCAGGGACGCCACGAACGCCGACCACGACGGCGCACCGAGACCGGTCATCGGGTCCCATCCTGGGCCCGCCGCGAAGCCCCCGTTGTGGCCGGTGAGCACGTCGGTGAAGACCCCGGTCGGGGCCGCGTACAGCGCGGCGTGGATGTCGCCGACTCCCGCGGTCGCGCCCTGGGCCGCGAGCGTCGCCGCGAGCGCTGCGGCCGCGAGCGGGGCGGCGAGGCTCGTCCCACCCACGGGACTGCCGACGCACGAGCCGGCGCAGCCGTCGTCGGACGTCGGCGTGCTGTCGTACTGCTCCAGCCCGGTCGAGTCGTCCGCGTCCATCGCGATGTCGGGGACGCCGCGCTGCGCCCTGCCGACGGCGCCGTCCTGGTACGAGGGCCGCGGGAACAGCCGGCTGTAGCCCCCGCCGCTGCCGCTCCACCCGGTCTGCGTCGTGGTGCGCCCGTCCGTGTGGACGGTGGTGCCGCCGACCGCGACGACGTTCGGGAAGGACGCCGGGGAGTCGACCGTGTCCTGGTGCGGATGGGTGTCCTTGCAGTCGACGGCGCCGTCGTCGCCGCTCGGGGCGAAGAACGTCACCCCGGCCGCGAGGACGTTGTTGATCGCGTTGCGGTCGACCGTCAGCAGCGGGTCGTTCGGTCCGGTGTAGCTGTCCGCCTCGCACGAGCCGTACGACGTGGACACCGTCAGGATGCGCTGGCTCGCCGCATCGCGGGCGACCTGGTTGAGCGCGTCCGCCTGGCCCATCGGGTTGCTGTCCGGGACGAAGTACGCGCGCTGCCGCAGGCCCGGCGCCATCGTGGCGATGGCCTCCTGGTCCAGCGACACCTCGCCGGCGCCGGAGAAGTCGCCCGACGTGCCGCCGTCGATGCCGACCGCGGTGAACCCGCCGCCGGCGACCGGGTCGTAGGTCGCGTCGTCGTAGATGTGCTGGGTGCGGACGTACGCCGTGAGGTCGCTCGGATGCCAGTCGGAGAACTGCAGGGTGGCAACGGTCGGCGCGTCGTCCGCGGGCGGCGCCTGGTCGGCCGGTACGCCGAAGACCCGCTGGAGCTCGGCCTGGCTCAGCGACCCGTCCGGGTGGTTGCGCGGGTGCATCGTCGCAGTCGGCTGGTCGGTCGCTGCCGCGACGAGCACGAGGCCGGTGAGGCTCGACGGCAGCTTCGGCAAGGTCTCCGGCGTCGTCGCGGTCGACGAGGTGCTGGCGGGCGCACTGCCGAACAGGGCGTCGACCCGGTCGGGCGGACCTGCGACGACGAGGTTGGTGTCGGTGGTCGAGATCAGCGTGAGGCCGAGGGCTTTCGCCTGGGCACCGGCGGCCGCGGCGCGGGCCGCGCCGGGCAGCGCCGCCTGCCGCCGGGACTCGCGCTCGGCCGGCGGCACGGTGCCGGCTATGAGCGCCAGCTGCGCCAGCGCGTCCTGGTCGCGCGGCAGCAGGGCGAGGTCGACCTCCTGGTAGCCGTCCGGGACCGCCGCCGCGGTGACGGCCGGTGGCTGCACCGTGCCCGCGTCGTCCGGTGATCCCGACGACGTGGTGACCGCGGCCACCACGCCCACCACGAGGACGGCGGACAGGGCGATGCCGAGGGCCACGGCGGGCTTGTGCACGCGGTCTCCCTCAGCGCGCGACGCTGCGACGGAACGGGCGCACGAACCACTGCGGCCGGTAGACCGCAGCCGCGCTCACCCCGAGGATCACCACGGCCACCAGTCCGTCCGACCAGTAGTGGTTCGCCGTGGCGATGACCACGAACGTCGTGACGATCGGGTGCGCGAGGACCACCCAGCGCCACACGCGCGTGGAGACGAGCACGACCGTGGCCGCGACGAGCACCGACCAGGCGATGTGCAACGACGGCATGGCGGCGTACTGGTTGGCGAGCCCCACCGTGGCGTTGGCGTTGTACGCGCTCGGGCCGAACACCTGCATCGTGTCGACGAGGCCGTCCCCGCCGAACAGCCGCGGCGGCGCGAGCGGCACCAGCACGGTGATCAGCAGGCCGAGCCCGGTGGTGATCGCCAGCGTCGTCCGCACGCGGCCGTACCGGTTGTGGTGGCGCACCCACAGCCACACCAGGAACGCCGCGGTCAGGGGGAAGTGCACGCCGACGTAGTACCGGTCGGCGAGGTGGACCAGCGTCGTCGACGTGAGCAGCCAGTGCTGGAGGTCGGCCTCGTTCGGCAGGTGCAGCGCGCGTTCGACGTGCCAGAGCCACGCCGCGTTGTGCTGCGCCTCGGTGACGTGGTGGCGGGCCAGCGAGCGGCCTTCGCGGTAGAGCACCAGCAGGACGGCGACGAGGGCCACCTCGAGGGCGAGCGACACGATCGTGCGCCGCGTCAGCGGGACCGTGTCGGTGCGGCGGCCGGCCGGCCCGCTGGCCGGCCGCTCCTCGGTCTGGGCCGCCATCACCGGTCCCTTCCTGCACGTCCGATCGCCCCGTGACCTGGCATCGGGGTGACGCGCAGGTTACCGGCCGGGTCCGACGCGCGACAGCCGTTTCGCGCCCGCTCCCCTCATCCGCCCGGTACGTAGCCGACGACATCGAGCGCCACGTCCATCGGTGAGCCGGCGCTGTCGATGTCGAGCTGCCCGTTCGTCCCGACCTTGACGATGGCGAAGTTCGCGACGTCGGCCGTCGGGCTCACGTAGTTCACCGTGCTGACGTTCGGTAGCGACTGGCCGGCCGGGTACAGGCGCAGGTTGCCCTGGCCGGTGCTGCTCGCCGCGTGGATCGCGGTCACGCTGACGAGGACCGCGGCCGCGTTCGCCGGCACGCCGCCGCCCGTCACGGTGACGGCGTACGGCGTGTTCGCCGCCAGCGGCGACGGCAGTCCCTGCGCCGGCGCGCCGTTCAGCCCACGGGTGTCGAGCACCCGTACCGGGGCCGCCGGGACCACCGCGCTGGTGTCGGTGTAGTAGCCGGCGACGTCGATGAGGACGTTGACCGGCGACCCGGCCGTGTAGACGTCGATCTTGCCGTCGGCCGGCAGCTGGACGATGTCGAACACCGCCTTGTCCACGCCGGGGATGTAGTTGACGTTGCTGGCGTTGGGCGGCGTGCCGTTCGCGCCGGCATCCGGGTAGACGCGCAGGTTGCCGCCACCCGTCGGGCCGACCGCGGTCACGTTGATCGCGACCGCCGTCGCCGTCGCCGGTACGCCGGCCGTGCCGGCCACCTGGAACGACGCGCTCGTTCCCGCCGCGATCGGACCGGTCGTCCCGCCCTGCCCGCTGCGGGTGTCGACGATGCGGGTCGGACCGACGCCGGTGAACCCGGACGTGTAGTAGCCGACCGCGTCGATCGCGACGTTGGCCGCCGACCCGGCCGACACCAGGGTGAAGGCATTGCACGTCGCCGCGTTCGGGACGACCACGAAGTTCGCGACGGTCGCCCCGGGCTGGTAGTTCACCAGCGACGACGTCCCGGCCGGGGCGCCGCAGCCCGGCGTCAGCCGGAGGTTGCCGGGGCCGGCCGGACCGATCGCCGTCACGTTGAACGCGTACGCCTTCTGGCCGGTGGGCAGGCCGGTGCCGCCGATCGAGAACGTGTACGACTGCCCCGGCTGCAGGGCGCCGGAGTTGACGCCGCCGGTGCCGTCACGGGTGTCGACCACCCGGAACGGGCTGATCGGCACGTACGGGGTCGTCCCGACCGGCATGGTGAGCAGGGACGACCACATCGGCGCGCCGAGGCCGCTCACCGGATCCCAGCCCGGGCCCGCCGAGAACGCGCCGTTGCTGCCGGAGGTGACGTCCATGAAGGCCGTGGCCGGCGCCTGGTAGAGCAGCGTGTGGATGTCGCCGAGCCCCGCGGTCGCCCCGCGGGCGGCGAGAACCGCCGCCATCGCCGAGGCGGCCAGCGGCGTGGCCAGGCTCGTCCCGCCGTTCGGCCCGCACTGGCCGCCACACCCGCCCGTCGCCGCCGGGTTGCTGTCATAGGTGTCGAGCCCCGACGCCGGGTCGCCGTCCATCGCGAGGTCCGGGACGCCGCGCATCGCGTTCGTCACCGCGCTGTCCTGGTACGCCGGGCGCGAGAAGATCGCGCTGTACCCCCCACCGGTGCAGCCGCCGTTGCTCTGGCTCGCGCAGGCGTTCGCGCAGGCGGTGCCGGCAGTCGTACAACCCCAGGCGGTCTGCGTCGTGCTGCTGCCGCCGGTCTGCACGTTGGTGCCGCCGACCGAGACGACGGTCGGCAGGGCGGCCGGCACGTCGACGGTGTTCTGACCGGGATGGTCGTTGGGGCAGTCGATCGAGCCGTTGTCGCCGCTCGGAGCGAACATGGTCACGCCGGCAGCGATCAGGTTGTTGATCGCGTCCTGGTCCGCCTGCAGCGTCTGGTCGGTCAGACCACCGGGATAGGCGTCGGCCTCGCAGTTCCCGTACGACGTGGAGAGCGTGAGGATGTGGTAACGCCCGGCCTCCTGGGCCACCTGGTTGATCGCGTCCGCCTGGCCGGTCGCCAGGCTGTTCGAGGTGAAGTACGCCCGCTGCCGCAGGCTCGGCGCCATGGTCGCGATCGACTCCTGGTCGAGGGCCACCTCGCCCGAGCCGGAGAAGTCGGTGTTGCCGCCGTCGACGGTCACGCGCGTGTACCCGCCGCTCGTCACGGGGTTGTAGCTCGCGGAGCCGTACGTCTTGTTCTGCTGGGTGAAGGTCGCGAGGTCGCCGTCGTTCCAGTCGCTGAACTGGAGGGTCGCGACCGTGGGCGACGTGGCGGTGGGCGGAGTCTGCGACGCGGGCACCCCGTAGACGCGCTGGAACTCGGCCTGCGACAGCGTCCCGTCGGCGGTGTTGCGGGGCCGGCTCGCCTGCGGCAGGTACGCCGGCCGGGTCTCGTCGCCGCCGGCCGCGACGAGCACGAGCGGCTGCAGGGAGGCGGGCAGGGTGGGGAGCGCCTGCGCGGTCGGCAGGTTGGGGTGGTTCTCGCGGGCGCTGCCGAACAGCGACCGGACGAGGTCAGGCGTCCCGGCGACCGTCACGCTCGTGTCCGTCGTGGCGATCAGCGTCAGCCCAAGGTGCTGGGCGATGCTCGCGACCTGCCCGGCGCGGTCGGGCCCGGCCAGGGCTTCCAGCCGCTGCGCCTGGCGCTGCGCCGCCGGCACCGTGGGCGCGATCCGGGCGAGCTCGGCCAGGCCCGCCTGGTCCCGCGGCTTCAGCTCCAGCTGCACCTGCTGGAACCCCGCGGGTACCGCGTCGCGCGCGTTGTAGAGCGGTGGCAGCGGCGGCGCGGTCGCCGCATGGGCCGCCGGCGCGAGCGCCGGCACGAGGCCGGCCACGGTGAGCGCGGCGACCGCCGCGGCGAGCAGGCCGTACCGGCGGCGGCCGGTCCGGACGGGGGCGAGCGGCATGGACGGCCCTTCGCGCGGGGAGGTGGGGTGGGCCGAAACCTAGTAGCCGGCGGATGGCCGCGGCCATGACACGCCCTGACCAGGCGCCGACCCGCCTCGATACGATCGCAGGCGCCCCAGAGCGCCGACCGATGGAGAGTCCTGCGTGCGCAAGGTCCTGATCGCCAACCGCGGCGAGATCGCCGTCCGCGTCGCCCGCGCCTGCAAGGACGCCGGCTACGGCAGCGTCGCCGTCTACGCCGACCCGGACCGCGACGCCCCGCACGTCCGCGCCGCCGACGAGGCGTTCGCCCTCGGCGGGAACACGCCCGGGGAGTCGTACCTCGACATCGGCAAGATCCTCGCCGCGTGCGAGCAGTCCGGCGCCGACGCGGTCCACCCGGGTTACGGGTTCCTCTCGGAGAACGCCGAGTTCGCGCAGGCCGTCCTCGACGCGGGGCTCGTCTGGATCGGGCCGCCACCGGAGGCGATCGCCGCCCTCGGCGACAAGACGACTGCCCGGCACATCGCGCTCAAGATCGGCGCGCCGCTGACGCCCGGCACCCCCGACCCGGTCGGCGGCGTCGACGAGGTGCTCGCGTTCGCCGACGAGTACGGCGTCCCGGTCGCGATCAAGGCCGCGTTCGGCGGCGGCGGGCGCGGGCTGAAGATCGCCCGTACCCGCGAGGAGATCCCCGAGCTGTTCGACTCCGCCGTCCGCGAGGCGGTCGCCGCGTTCGGCCGCGGGGAGTGCTTCGTCGAGCGCTACCTCGACAAGCCGCGGCACGTCGAGACGCAGATCCTGGCCGACACCCACGGCAACGTCGTCGTCGTCTCGACCCGTGACTGCTCGCTCCAGCGGCGCTACCAGAAGGTCGTCGAGGAGGCCCCCGCCCCGTTCCTGACCGACAAGCAGCTGGCCGAGCTCTACGAGGCCAGCAAGAAGATCTGCCGGGAGGCCGGGTACGTCGGCGCCGGCACCTGCGAGTTCCTCGTCGGCCAGGACGGGCTCATCTCGTTCCTCGAGGTGAACACCCGCCTCCAGGTGGAACACCCTGTGACGGAAGAGGTTTCGGGCATCGACCTCGTCCGCGAGCAGTTCCGCATCGCCGAGGGCGAGGAGCTCGGCTACGGCGACCCCGAGCTGCGGGGGCACGCGTTCGAGTTCCGCATCAACGGCGAGGACGCGGGTCGCGGCTTCCTGCCGGCGCCCGGCACGGTGACGAAGTTCGTCGCGCCGGAGGGCCCCGGCGTGCGCGTCGACTCCGGGGTCGAGGCCGGCAGCGTCATCGGCGGCGCGTTCGACTCGATGCTGTGCAAGCTGATCGTCACGGGCGCGACACGCCAGCAGGCGCTGGAACGGTCGCGGCGCGCGCTCGACGAGTTCGTCGTCGAGGGGATGGCGACGATCCTGCCGTTCCACCGCAAGGTCGTCCGCGACCCCGCCTTCGCGCCCGCTGATCCCGAGAAGCCGTTCACGACCCACAACCGATGGATCGAGACCGAGTTCGACAACGACATTCCGCCGTACGAGGGCAGCGGCGAGGAGGGCGGCGAGGCCGAGCCGCGCGAGACGGTGGTGGTCGAGGTCGGCGGCCGCCGGCTCGAGGTGACCCTGCCCGGCGGCCTCGGCGCGGGAGTCGTCAGCAGCGGCGGGGGTGCGACGAAGAAGGCGCGCAAGGCCGGCCGCAAGAAGGCCGCGGCGGCGGCGTCCGGCGACTCGCTGACCGCGCCCATGCAGGGCACCGTCGTGAAGGTGGCCGTCGAGGACGGCGCGACGGTGGCGGCCGGCGACCTGGTCGTCGTGATCGAGGCGATGAAGATGGAGCAGCCGCTCACCGCGCACAAGGCCGGCACCGTGACCGGCCTGGCCGCCGAGGTCGGCGCCACCGTGCCGAGCGGCACGGTCCTGCTCGAGATCAAGGACTGACGCCGCGCCTCCGCGCCGCCGCGGGCGCCCGACCGGAGTCGATCGCCCGTCGCCGGTAG